>DATBCZ010000083.1:0-14206 GCA_036270175.1 Steroidobacteraceae bacterium
AGCGCGGACGGGTTGAAATCGCGGCCCAACAGCCGATCCCCGTTATAAAGCGGCACACAACCGCCATACCAGGCGTCGAGCAGCTTCTCGGTATGGTAGCCGGGGTAGAGCGAGTTCTCCGGGCATAGACAGAAACGGAACTGGCTCAGCACCTCGAATTTCGAACGGTGCAGCGGATTGTTGAACATGTGGCCATAGCCGGTCATCGGTCCCGCCGCTCGTAACGCCATGAACATGTTGATCCGCAGCGCCTCGGGATTGGCGGCCACCAGCACGCAGAAGCCTTCCGGGCGGGCGGTCGGAGCCGGACGCGGACGCAGTAGCGCATCGATCGGAATGAGTTCCTCATAACCGTGCGTCAGGGCACCGGTGGGTTGTGGACGTTGGCGCCAACGCTCATTGAAGCCGGGCCAGTCGAGACGCCACCACCACAGCGGCAGGCGGAAGTTACGGCCGCCGTAGGTGTCATAATCGAATGACAGCGCAAAGCGGTGACGCAGGAAGTCGGGTCGCACGTTCTCGCCGACGAACTGGATGGTTTTCTCGGCCGGCACCGGTTGGTTACCGAACAGCGATGCGACGACGACCTCGGCGGACGCGACGTCTGCGACGATCTCGAGCTCACCGAAGGCCTCACCAAACACGTACGGCAGAAAGGCAGCGTTGTTCGCGGCGGAAAACGCTCCCGGCCAGAAGTTGGTAAAGCAGATACGCAACCCCATCAGCGCGTTGCTCTATATGCCACGCAGCAGGCGGTTGTTGAAGGCAAAGACGTTTTCGCCGCGATACAGGAAGTCGAAGTCGTGGCTGGCGACAGCGCGCAGGAAATTCCGGGAATTTCCCTCTCCCGGAAATAACCAGTCGTGTAGCTCGATGACGATGAGGGCGAAACGATCGACCCACTCGGTGTTCTTTGCGAACAGCGACGCCTCGCCGCCCTCGATGTCGATCTTGCAGATCAGGGGGAAGAGCTGCGACTCGTCGGCGCCTGTCAATAACTCGGGCACACTCACCACGGTCACCGGCACCGCGCCACTCTCCCCGACGCGGAATCCCCAATCGCTGTGCCCCGGATCGCTCAGGAAGGCGGTACCGGACTCGGCGCCCAGAGCCGCTTCCCACACGACGATGTCGAGTCCTTCGGTGTTGCGTCTCAACAGATCCGCGTTGCCCTTCTCCGGCTCGACGGCCACGACGCGGCCGGAGGAGTACTGCAGCGCGAAGTACACCGAGCTCGCCCCGATGTTGGCTCCGGCATCGATGACCAACGGCCGCTTGCCGCCGGCCGCCTGGGCAGCGACATAGCGCATCAGGGTTTGAAACCGTGTGTCCGGGTGAATCTGGTAGTCCGCGGCGCGAAAAATCTGGTCGACCACGCCGGCATCTCCCACACTGTCGGCGCGGAAGACAAACTTGCGCTGGCCTCCGCTGGGGAGGTTCAGCATCAGCTCTGCAAGGTTTGACATGTGTCGGATTATGGTCAACCGAGCCCGGGCGTTCCGCGGCCTGGTTCGCAATCCGACATAATACCAGCCGCCCTTCTCGCTCTATAATGCCCTCGAAAGGGTCAACGTTCTCCCATGCATACCGATACCGCATGAATCAGCAAACGACCGCGCCACCGATGTACGAAGCGAACGGAGACAGTCTTCGGATCAACCACAACGCCGGTTTCTTCTCCTGCTGTACGGTCCGGCTCGAGGCGATACTCGACTATTTCCGGTCGTTTCAAAGACCGCCCCGCGTGGTCGACAGCTCCCAGCAGTTCGCGTGGTACAAGCGAAATCCGCTCGAGGATGTCACCCCACAGTTTTTCAAAACCAGGGAAGACGTGGAAATTCCCTGGACCGGAGTTTCGGTACGGGTCACGGACGTGGCGCAGGAGCAGCAATTTTCCGACTATTCCAGGCTCAATTACCCGGACCTCAAACCCTTTGTCGAGCGCTACTTCACGCCATCGGACGAGATTGTGCAGCTCATCGAGCAGATCGAGCGCTCATCGCCGGTCCCCTTCGGGGACATTTGCAGCATTCTGTTCCGCGGAGGCGACAAGAAGATCGAGACCGTACAGCCCTCTTTCGCGGAAGTCGTCCTCAAGGCAGTTCAGCTGCGGCTGAAACATCCGCAACTGCGATTCCTGGTGCAGAGCGACGAGCCGGACTTCCTGGAGTACGCGCAGCGAGAGCTCGAGGGCACCTGCTTTTTCGTCAGTGGACCGCGCGGCGATCCCATGATGCACATCAGCCTCTATCTTGCGTCGATCATGGTCATTTCCCGGAGTCGATTCGTGATTTCCACATCGGGTAATGGCGAAATGTGGGTACGGCTCTTCCGCGGCCATGCCCAGGGCACCCAGCAGTTCCTCGCCCCGAAGGAATCGATCTACGGTGTCAAGAACCCGTCTTACGATCCCTCCCAGAAGTACTTCTGGCTTTCAAACAGTTAGGTGGGGCGCGGCGCGCCGGGAATCCAGGAATTCGATGAGCGCGGTGGCAGTCTGCGCCGGCCGGGTGTCGGTTCTAGCCCACATTGGCGCACCGGCGAGATAGTGCGACGCTTGCGGTCCCGCAGGCGCCGGGCAAGCGTCGGTGGCAGCCCGCCTACGCGACAGCCAATCTGCGGGCGACGCCCGCCAGAATTGCTCACACGAGCTTAAGATTCAATCAGTTAAGATTGGCGGAGAGGGTGGGATTCGAACCCACGTGCCGGAATTACCCGACCATCCGATTTCGAGTCGGCGCCGTTATGACCACTTCGGTACCTCTCCGGCGGAACAATTTAGGGCAGATTGGGTCTGCCAACGGCGCGTTCGGCCGCCCCATTTTGCGGGGGTGGTATTCTAGCGGAAGCTGGTGACAGGAGGGGAGGTTTGCAAAAGATGCCTGGAGGAGCCCGAAGCCCTCGATCGCTCGCCGTGCCACGGCTGGCTCGGTTTGCCGGATTGACCGCCGCGGCGGTATTGCTGGCGAGCTGCAAGCCGGCGCCGTCGGCGCTAGAGCAGATCCGCGCTCGCCACGAGCTTCGGGTGGTCACGCTGAACCTGCCGACGTGTTACTACATCGGGTCGCAGGGGACCGAAGGTCTCGAATTCGAGCTCGCCCGCTCGTTCGCCGCAAAGCTCGGCGTAACCCTTTCCATGTACCCGGTGGCAAACGAGCGCGCCATGCAGGACGCGCTAGCTTCCGGCCGCGCCGACATCGCTGCCGCGCAATTGACGGCAACCCCGGAGTGGCACCGTTCCGGCATCGCGGCGGAGCCTTACTCCCGCATCCCGCAGCTCGTGGTGTATCAGCGCGAGAGCGCCAAGCCTCGCAGTACGCTGCAGCTCGAAAACGCCAAACTGGCTGTCCGCGCCGGGAGTCCGCAGGAGCGGATCCTGGACCACCTGCAGAGGACGGTCGCACCGACTCTGAAGTGGGTCGAGACAGCCCCGACAACCGCGGACCCGCTCGAAGACGTCGACTCGGGAAACGCCGACTATGCAATCATCGACGCGCGCGAGTTCTCGTTCGCACATCATCTCTACCCGGATGTGCATGTCGGCTTCTCGTTGCCGGCGGACCGTCCCGTGCAATGGATCGTGCGCCGCGGCTCCCACGATCTGCTCGAAGCCGTGAACGTCTTCTTCCAGCAGATGCGCGAATCGGGCCGGATGGTGAGGGTCATCCAGCAGGCGACGGGCGAGGTACGCTCCTTCGCTTACGAAGAGTCACGCGAATTCCAGACGAACCTGGCGGACCGGTTGCCCCGGTTCCGGCCCCTGTTCGAACAGGCGTCGGAGGAGTCCGGCATCGACTGGCGGCTGCTGGCCGCGGTGGGATACCAGGAATCCAAGTGGGACCCGATCGCGCAGTCCAATAACGGCGCCCTCGGCGTCATGATGTTGACCTCGGACACCGCCGAGGCCATGGGAATCAAGGATCGCACGAACCCCCAGCAGAGCATTTTCGCCGGCGCACGTTATCTCGCAGAGGTGCGTGAGAAGGTCCCCGACAGGATTCCAGAGCCGGATCGTACGTGGTTTACGATTGCGGCCTACAACGTAGGGTTCGGGCATCTCGAGGATGCACGGGTCCTGGCGCAGATGGATGGAAAGAACCCGGACTCATGGGCTGACGTCCGCGAGGAGCTGCCGCGGTTGGCCGAAGCGCGATGGTTCACGAAGGTGAAGCGTGGTTATGCACGCGGCTGGGAACCGGTGCAGTTTGTTGATCGCGTGCAGCGGTATTTGACGCTGCTCGAGTGGCAACCCGGCGAGGGCGTGGCGAGCCAAGGGACTCGGGTGGAGACGGGGTTTTTTAGCGCGGGGGGCTAGCGCTCACCCGCGCTTCTCTCCAAAGAACTGCTTTAGCTGGGCGCTGCATTCTTCCATCAGCACGCCGCCGAACACGTCGACGCGATGGTTGAGTCCTTGCAGCGCGAATACGTCTACGATACTTCCGGCCGCGCCGGCGCGTGGATCCCATGCGCCAAACACTAGCCGCCTCACGCGCGCGTGTACTATCGCCGACGCGCACATCACACAGGGCTCTAATGTCACGTAGAGCGTCGTGTCTGTTAGACGGTAGCTGTTGAACGCTTGGCCGCCGGCCCTCAGCGCTTCTATTTCTGCATGCGCTGTTGGGTCATGCGCTGCGATGGGGCGGTTGGCGCCGGTTGCGATGACGTCATCGCCACGAACTAACACCGCGCCCACGGGGACCTCACCATTCGCTTGCGCAGTGGCGGCGTGCTCGAGGGCCATGCGCATGAAGTCAATGTCGGTACGCGGGGGCATAGCGGTTAGTGGCTCGGGCTATGTGACTACCTGGCGTGCGTGTTTGCATCGCCACCTGCCGCAGCGGGCGGTGGCAGGAACAGCGCGGGGTCTACGAAGGTCGCGTTGAGCGCGACGCCAAAGTGCAGATGCGGGCCGGTTACGCGACCTGTTGCGCCTACTTTCCCAATGATCTCGCCTGTGGCGACACTCTGCCCTGGCTTCACGTCGATCTCACTCAGGTGGCAATACATGGTGATCAGCCCTTCACCATGGTCGATGAAGACGGTGTTGCCGTTGAAGAAATAATCGCCAGTGTCGATGACGCGCCCTGCCGCTGGGGCTTTCACAGGCGTACCCGTGGGAGCAGCGATGTCCATGCCTGTGTGCGGCGAGCGCGGCTCGTTGTTGAAGATGCGGCGCATTCCATATGAGCTCGACCGTACTCCCGGTATCGGCTGACGTAGCCGCAAAGTCGCTGGTGGTGTATCCGAGAAGGTGGCGACGGTCGCTTTGATGTGCGGTATTTCGCGATTGACGCGCTCCTCGTCTTCTTTCGAGAGATCGACTTTGCCTGGAGCGACCTTCAGCGACTGCGTGACGTAGTGTTTGTCGGTGATGTCGAATCCCACTGTTTTTTCAGGTGCTGCGCCATCGCGCACGAGGACTGTCAGGTGCCCCGGCTTCTCGGACAGCGGGAGACCGACCACCGCAACCCAGTGGGCGTTTGAGCGTAGGACCATGGCGCGCTGGCCAGCAAGGGTCACCATGGGGGGTTGGGTGGAGGTGCTTTCGATGGGGAGGACGTAGATGCCGCCGGGGACGAGGGAGGATTGGGGCAACTGCGTCATGGTGGCTGCTGCCTGCGCTGCGTGCGCCCCTTGCGCTGCTGCTAGTGCTACGTTTGCCGCCCACGGCCCTTGTGCCGCCACCGCAGCGTAAATCACCACTCCAAACACGCCTAGTCTCACGCGGCCCTCACTCCTTCCCGGTGACACGCGCTTTCAACTTTCCTTGGGCGAGGCGCGCCTCGATCTCGTCGCCAACACTTACCGACGCCGCATCCCGCACTAGCGTTCCGTCAGGGCGCGTCACCATCGCGAAACCGCGTGCGAATGTCGCTAGCGGACTTGCCGTATCTAACGTCTTCACCGCCAGACTCAGCCGATGCTCTTTGCGCGAGGCGTACTCCTTCCACGCATGGCGTAAGCGTGAATCGAATGACTCATGGCGCAGTCGATACTCACGCACGAGATGGTCCGGCGAGTGCTGCACGAGTCGGGTGCGCAAATCGCTCAACCGATTGCGATCACTCTGCAGGGTCGCGCGCACCGACTTGTCGAGCCGCAACCCGAGGTCATCGAGCCGCCGCACCTGCTGTTCGAGCCGTACTCCCGGATGCACGAGCCTCAAGCGCTGCACCGCGCTATCCATCCGCGTCACGATCGTCCGCATCTCGCGACCGAGTGCCCCTGCGAGTCGCTGCTCCAGCTCATCGAGCTTCTGCGCCTGCTGCGAAAGTCGTACGCCTGGATGGACGAGTTTCAATCTAAGCAGCGCGCCGTCGAGACGCGCCTTAACGGAGCGGAGCTCCCGACGAATGCAAGCACTCATGCGTTCCGACGTTCGGGCGAGCGCTTCCAAACACGCGTTGCGATCGGGCGCGACTAGCTCGGCGGCCCCCGACGGGGTCGGCGCACGCGCATCAGCGACAAAGTCCGCGATCGTAAAGTCGATCTCATGTCCGATTCCCGATACAACCGGGATCGAAGACGCGCAGATGGCGCGTGCCACACGCTCATCGTTAAACGACCACAAGTCCTCGATAGAACCGCCGCCGCGCGCGACGATCAGTACGTCGCACTCCGCCCGTGCCGAAGCCGTCTGCAATGCTTCCACGATAGCCGGCACAGAAGCCGCTCCCTGCACCGGCGTCGGATATACGAGCACCGACGCGGGCGGAAACCGGCGCGCGAGAATATGCAGCACGTCGCGAATGGCTGCCCCCGACGGCGACGTCACCACCCCAATTCGTCGCGGGAAACGAGGGAGGCTGCGCTTCCGCTCCAGGGCGAACAGGCCCTCGGCAGCGAGCTTCACTTTCAGGCGTTCGAACTCCCGCTTCAGGGCGCCGACGCCCGCCTCTTCCATGTGCTCGACGATGAGCTGGTAGTCGCCCCGGGGCTCGTAAAGGCCGATGCGGCCGCGGGCGAGCACCTGCTGCCCCGCCTTCGGCGTAAAGCCGAGTACTGAGTTCTTGAGCCGGAACATCGCGCACCGCACCTGGGCGTCGCGATCTTTGAGCGAGAAATACCAGTGTCCGGACGAGGGCTGCGAGAAATTCGACAGCTCGCCCTCCACCCACACGACCCCGAGCCCCCGCTCGAGAAGCAGGCGCACTTCCCGGTTCAGGCGGGAGACGGTGAAGACGTTGCGCCCGGTTTCGGCACCGGCCTGGACGCTGGAAGACATAAGAACAACCATAGCCCAATTCGTGCCGAGCGGCATGAGGTTTACCCCAGCCCGGTTACACCGTACAATCGCGCGCCTTATCCACACGGCACCGGCCTACACCTGGTTCACGTTGGCCGCCTCCCGGGCCACCCCATAACTAGCTGTCGGCGGTCATGGGCGGTCATGCGAATCCTCGAAGAAGCTCTGACCTTCGACGATGTCCTCCTGGTTCCGGCCTACTCGGAAATTCTGCCACGCGAGGTCGATCTCTCCACGCGTGTCACACGCAAGATCCGGTTGAACCTGCCGCTCTTATCAGCGGCAATGGACACTGTCACCGAAGCGCGCCTCGCGATCACACTCGCGCAGGAAGGCGGTATCGGCATCATCCACAAGAGTATGACCATCGAGGCGCAAGCCCTCGAGGTCGGTCGTGTAAAGAAGTTCGAGAGCGGCGTCATCAAGGACCCGATCACGGTCTCTCCCAACATGACGATCCGCGAGGTCCTGGACGTGACCCGCTCGCGCGGCATCTCCGGCGTCCCCGTGGTCGTCGGACGCAAGGCGGTCGGCATCGTCACGCATCGCGATTTGCGCTTCGAAGAGAAGCTCGATGCGCCGGTGTCCTCGGTCATGACACCTAAAGAGCGACTCATTACGGTGCGCGAGAACGCGCCGAAGGAAGAGGTGCTCGCCCTCCTTCACAAGCACCGCATCGAAAAAGTGCTCGTCATAAACGGTGATCACGAGCTCGTCGGCATGATCACGGTGAAAGACTTCCAGAAAGCGACGGAATTCCCGCGCGCTGCGAAGGACGACGGCGGCCGGCTTCGTGTGGGTGCCGCCGTTGGAACGACACCTGACACCATGGACCGCGTCGCTGCGCTCCGTGAATCCGGCGTAGATCTCGTCGTAGTCGACACCGCGCATGGACACTCACTCGGCGTCATCTCGATGGTCGAGCGGATCAAAGCGAAGTGGGGGGACCAGCAGGTTATTGCTGGAAATATCGCCACCGTTGAAGCCGCACGTGCGCTCGTAGACGCGGGTGCGGACGCTGTGAAGGTCGGCATCGGCCCTGGCTCCATCTGCACGACTCGCATCGTGGCGGGTGTTGGTGTGCCGCAGATATCGGCGGTCTCGAATGTTGCTGACGCTCTCCGCGATACCGATGTTCCGGTTATCTCGGACGGCGGTATTCGGTTCTCCGGTGATGTCGCGAAGGCTATCGTCGCCGGTGCGCACGCGGTCATGATCGGCAGTCTTTTCGCGGGTACCGAAGAGTCACCCGGCGAGGTCGAGCTGTACCAGGGTGCTTCGTATAAGTCTTATCGCGGCATGGGCTCGTTGGGGGCGATGGCGGAGCGCCACGGCTCGGCCGATCGCTACTTCCAGGACGCCGCGACCGAGCTCGAGAAGCTCGTGCCGGAGGGCGTCGAAGGTCGCGTGCCCTACAAGGGCAGCGTCGTATCGATTGTTCACCAGCTCGCGGGCGGACTGCGTGCGGCGATGGGGTATACGGGAAGCGCGAACATCACCGAAATGCGCACGCGGCCGGTGTTTGTCCGAATTACGAATGCGGGCATCCGTGAGAGTCACGTCCACGACGTCAGCATCACTAAAGAGGCGCCCAACTACCGGGTATCGTGAACGATGGCGAGTGTTGCACGACCGACCCCTTCGACAGTCTCTCATGCGGATATCCACGCCCACCGAATCCTGATCCTCGACTTCGGTGCGCAGTACACGCAACTCATTGCGCGACGCGTGCGCGAGTTCGGCGTGTATTGCGAGATTCATCCCTGGGATATCACCGACGAAGAAGTTCTCGCGTTCAAGCCGCGCGGCGTGATCCTCTCGGGCGGCCCCGAATCCGTCACGGATGCGCAGCCGCCTAAGGCGCCTCCGGTTGTCTTCACGCTGGGCGTACCGGTCCTGGGCATTTGCTACGGCATGCAGACCATGGCGCAGCAGCTCGGCGGTCGCGTCGCGGCGTCCACGGAGCGTGAGTTCGGCTACGCCGAGGTCACCGTGACGGGGGCGTGTAGGCTACTGGACGATATCCAGGACCGCCGCAACGCGAACGGCCGTTCCGTGCTCGATGTCTGGATGAGCCACGGCGACCGGGTTGACGCTCTACCGGCTGGGTTCGTCGCCACAGCTTCGAGCGGCACCATTCCTTTCGCCGCCATGAGCGACGAAAGTCGCCGCTTCTACGGCGTGCAGTTTCACCCCGAAGTCACGCACACGACACAGGGAAGCCGGCTGTTAGAGCGGTTCGTGCGCGAGATCGCTGGCAGCGACGCACTCTGGAGCGTCGGCAACATTATCGAGGATGCGATCGAACGCGTCCGCGAGCAGGTCGGCACCGGCAAAGTACTGTTAGGGCTCTCAGGCGGCGTCGACTCATCGGTGGTCGCCGCCCTCCTCCACCGCGCGATCGGAAGCCAGCTCGTGTGCGTCTTCGTCGATCATGGCTTGCTGCGGTTGAATGAAGGCAACCAGGTCATGAGCACATTTGCCGAACACCTTGGGGTGCGAGTCATTCGTGTCGACGCCGAGGCTCGCTTCCTCGCGGCGCTCGCAGGTGTCTCGGACCCGGAAGCGAAGCGCAAGATCATTGGGCGATTGTTTGTTGAGGTCTTCGACGAGGAAGCGCAAAAGATCAGCGGCGTGCAGTTCCTCGCACAAGGCACGATCTATCCGGACGTCATCGAGTCCGCGGGCAGCCGCACGGGCAAGGCCCACGTGATCAAATCCCACCATAACGTCGGTGGGCTTCCCGAGAAGATGAATCTGAAGCTCGTCGAGCCCTTGCGCGAGCTTTTCAAGGACGAAGTACGTCAACTCGGTGTTGAGTTGGGTCTGCCCCGCGAGATGGTCTACCGCCATCCCTTTCCGGGCCCCGGCCTCGGCGTCCGCATCCTCGGCGAAGTCCGCAAGGAATTCGCTGACCTCCTGCGCCGCGCCGACGCGATCTTCATCGATGAGCTCCGCAAGCACGACCTGTACGATCGCACGAGCCAGGCGTTCGCCGTTTTCCTCCCGGTACGCTCTGTCGGCGTCATGGGAGACGGCCGCCGTTACGACTACGTCGTGGCACTACGTGCCGTCGAAACAATCGATTTCATGACGGCCCACTGGGCCAAGCTCCCCTACGAATTCCTCGCCCACGTTTCGTTACGCATCGTGAATGAAGTCGCGGGCATCTCCCGTGTCGTCTACGACATCTCAGGGAAGCCGCCTGCGACGATTGAGTGGGAGTGAATCCAACACCGCGCTGCGCCCGGGGGCTTCGATGCCTGAATAGCAACGGGTCGGTAGCGACCGGTGCGCCAGCGCCACCGTCTTAACCACGAAGTTAACGCCAGCAGGGCCAGTTCCAGCCAGCCCACGGAGCCACCGCCTCCGTGACCGCCAGAGCTGCTACTGCCCCCACTAGTTCCACCAGTACTGGCGGCGGTCACTGTAATCACGGCATCCTGATTTACTTCCATGCCATCTGCACCGCATGCGAGGGTATATGTGTAGGTGCCCGCCGTTGTAGCGGTCTGCGTCAGCGTTCCGGAAGTGTTGACGGCGCCGGACCAACTCGCTCCATTCGCGCCACCACCGCTCGCCGTGCAACTGGTTGCAGCGGTCGAGGACCATGTAAGAGTGAACGAGCTGCCCGTGGTTACCGACACGCTAGCGGGTGACAACATCGCAGCAAGAGACTGGATGTTCAACTCCGCCTGCGCCGTCGCGGGTGACTGGCTGGGATCGACGCTCTGGCAGCTCAGGTTGAACGTGAAGTCACCGGCCGGTGCCTGCTGTTGAGTCACCGAGCCGGTTGGCGGCTGGGCCGCCCCACCCCAGACGCCACCCGATATGCCGCCGGTCTGCGTACAGCCAGTCGTGTTCGTGGAGGTCCAGGAGATCGTAAAAGCCTGCCCCGACAGGACGGTAGTGGGAGTGAGCGATATCGAAGCCGCCGGCGCCGGTGCGGGATTGACTGTGAGAGTTACGGGGTTGGAGGTGACCTTGAGACCATTCAGGCTGGTATCCGCGCAGGTGACGGTTAGTACGTAAGTGCCGGCCTGAATCGGCGCCGTGGTAACAGTGCCCTGTGGTAGGGGGGTCGTACCAAACGGAGTGTTGGAATCGAAAGGCGGCAGAGGGCTGGGGTCGAAGCCCAGGCCCGTGATCGAGCCAAGTTGGCAGCTGGAGAGATTGGAAGTCCAGCTCAGCGTGGAATAGTCCGCCGGCGAGCCGCTGAAGGCCACGGTCGAGGGATTGAGCGAGGCGGTGACGTATGGGGCATTATTTTCGAATGTAACAGTGACGCTCTGCTGAACCGAGAGGTTTCCTGATGAGCAAGTGAGCGTGTAGGTATACGTGCCGGCGGTGGTGACTTGCGGCGAAAACGTGGCGACCGAATCGTTCGAGTGAAAGGCGCTCGTCGCCCAACCATCATCAGGCGCGCCCCCTGACGGTGTGCACGAGTCGGCCTGGGTGATCCACTGCAAGAAGAAGGCTTGCCCGAGCAGCCGATCAGTTCCGTTGGCGGCGAAGAGCAGACTCGGCGCGACGTATTGGACGAGGGTAGCGACGCTGTCGCTGTTGTTCACCGGCCCGCAAGTAAAGGTGTAAGTCACATCTCCCGCACTTGCCTGCGTCGTGGTCGTGTCTCCCGCGGCTGGTAGATTGTTCAGCGATAGACCCCCTCCGGTAATCGAACAGGGCGACACGGTCGCGTTCCAACTGAGCGTTGCCGGCCGGGTCGTCCAAAGCACATAGGGGGCGGCGATTCGTATGCTCGCCTGATTGACCCATTGCAGCGAGAGAGACGCGCTGCCGGTGCGCTGCCCGGAGAACTGGCAGGTCAGCGTGTAAGTGACGACACCCGTCGCGTTCTCAACCACGAGCTGAGAGCCGACATTCGGCACCGTCCCCGTCCAACCGTCACCGGCGGTACCGCCGCCAGCCGCGCAACTTGTCGCGTTGGCGGCGCTCCACTGGATCTGTGCAGGGGTGCCGACGTAGAAGACATCGGTTGTGTAAGGTGCAAATGTGATCGCGGGAGCCGACTGACTGGGCGCCGTCAACGCGCCCGTGCTATTGGGATCGAGGACGGACTTGAGAGTCGCACCTCCGGTGGAGCTCGTGGTGTCGGCGATCGAGGTCCAAACCGCGGCCAAAGACGTGAAATCGGCGGCGCCGTTACTTCCGTTCGGAGCCGGCGGAGTCGATACCGGACAGGCCCCGTACCCGGAGGAGTCGGTGGTCTGACGGCCGAGCGTCAGAAGCCCCACGAGTCGATCGTTCTGATTGAACAATCCACTACCGGAAGCGCCGGGCCCTATGTTGCCGACCTGGTTGACTGTCTCCCAGAAGTTGGAGACGTAGTTCGTGCTGAGAACGCCGCTTTCCTGTACCAAAGCCGCCTGCCCGAACCATTGCGTAAATTGCTTGTCATTGCCTTCCGCGTGATGGATCGTGTAGCCACCTTGAATGGCACTCCCGGTCGCATCGAAGCCCGCAAACTGCGCGTCGGACACGACTGGACTCACGTCCAACTTGATGAGCCACGCGTCCTGCTGTTCGACGATCGTCTGCGCGCCGACCTGAGTCGGCACAGTGCCGTTATAGATCGATCCGAGCGTCGCGCCGCATGCTGTCTGCGCGTCCCAATACACCATTACCGTCGACGCGGCTGCCGGGTTCCCGCCACCCAGGGTTCCCGTTTGGCAGTGCCTGGCGGTGAGGACGTAGGGTGTATCGCTCTCCGGAACATCATTGATCAATACGCCGCTGCACTGATACAGATTTCCTACTACCAGCGCCACCGTGGCGGAACCCGGAGGCGTGTTGTTGGCGGTCACCTGGCAGGCGTAGTTGGTTACACATCCGGAATTTCCGGTCGTGGCCGCCTGCGTGGCGAGCAGTTTTCGATAATACGGGTGATCGCTGACACCCGCCCCCAGAGACCGGTAGCCGGCCTGCAGGCTGGTGAGGGTGAGCGCTACCTTGTTGCGATCGGCCGTCGCGACGGTCAAAGTCAGCTCGAGCGCATCACCCGGGTGAATGCGGCTCCACAGCTCACCTCGATGCAAGTCGCGGCCGTGATAGCTCGTGGTGGTTTTCGCACCCCGCACCACGAGTGTCGCGCTGTCGGGCAGCGACGACTGCACCGCGTGGAATGATATCGAGACCGCCGTCGGCACCCGAACGGCGTAACGCCAGGTCGCCGTGTTACCTTGAGTCGTCCACTTGCCGCTTGTCGTGGTCGAGGCCGCATAGGGCACTGACACGGCAAATTGAGTGTGCGACTGGAAGGATGCGCGGATGGGTGGCTCGAGATCGGTCTTGACGACGTGCACCGGTACACCGGCACGTACCGTCATGACCATCGTCAGCAAAACGAGGCCGAGTACCCCCAATAAACCGCGCCGGTGGGACGGCATGCCCATCGCGCCTCCCTCTCCTAGTTCTTCTTCCTCAAGCTAATGTGCCTCAACCCGACCCCGATAGCAAATCTTGGTGCATGGCGCCGCAACCAACACCTGGGACAGCTCCCTCGACTGCCTGAAAAGCCATCTGGAACGCCTATCTTGCAGCCACCATGAGCCACAAGCCGGAGGCGGCCTGTCCCTAACGGCAAAGACGCTGTCGTGCCGATCCTGACATTCCACCAGCCGTAATGACCACGATCTGTCTGTTGTCCTGAAACCGAGAAACGCTGGGCTTATCCCGCAGCTCGAAGATAACTGCCACTTTGAATCGCGTTTGCAAATCGCCATTCAGGGCCCATTAGAACACGCGGTGTCCGGTCAGCGTGGCCGCTCGTGGAGGTTTGAGCACGAGCGGGGCTATGACTCAGCACGACTGACAGCACAACCGAAGTTAAAAGTGCCGACTGGTCTTTCACGGAAGTCATCTTATTTTGTGACCGTCCTGCTGCTGCACGTGACCATGTGTGTCATCGAATCGTCATGGTTCGTCAGATCAGCCTCG
>DATBCZ010000084.1:0-1961 GCA_036270175.1 Steroidobacteraceae bacterium
CGCTGGAGGGGCGCGCGCGTCGATATCTGGGAGGGGTTGCCTCATGTGTTCCCCTCCAGTGTTGGGCAGTTGGCCGCGGCGGACCGCGCGCTGGATGCGATCGGCACATTTCTGGCTGAGCGGCTTAGTGGCGCGTAGGCGCGCTGGCTCCGCCCAGTGGGAAAAACCGGAGCCAGTGCACTACGTGGAATCGGTGCACCGGGGGTACCATTGCCGGGCCCTGTAACGTAGCGTGCCCTCAAGATGTGGGTTTGGGGGCCGCTATCTGACGGGGCTATTTATATTGGGAGTGCCCGATGGATGTAGGTGGCCTGCTTAGCGCGCTGAACCAATCGATTGAGACAGCCACGATTTCCCAGGTCGCGGCTGACGGCACGGCTAAGGCGCCGCCTGGGCCGGCGGGGACGATCGGGCTGGCCGGTGCAGGCGCGGCGGGCTTGACGGGAGGCGCATCCTCGACGGTTTTGACGATTCCTCCGGGAGTTCCGACGACGGGGCCGGGGACTTCGGTAAGCCTGACGGTTTCGGGCAGTGCGCCAGCGCCCGGAGCACTGATCGTTCCTCCGGGGACACCGAATGTTGCGGGAGCCCTGACGCCCACGGGCCTCCAGACTGGCGCCTCGACGACCCCTGGGGTCGTTACTGAGACTCTGACCGCTGGAGGACCGGCTAACACCACCGCCTTCTCTCTTGCACCCGCAGGCATCGCCCCGCGCTCGCCGACGGTCACCGTTTCCGCTGACGTTTACTATGGCTCGGGCGCGCCCGCGTCGCCCAGCCTCCTGTCGCAGAGCGGCGTGGGTGCTTACATTCATCTCGTGAACGCTCTCGCCGCCCACGCGGGCGACGAGAAATCGGCGGAACAACTCACCAACAGCCTCGGAAACGCCTCAGCCACGCTGAAGTCAGCCTACTACGACGCGGTATCCCGCTTGCCCGCGCCACTCCAGGCCAAGGATTGGGGCTTTTCCGTATTCAACGGCAAACTGGTTTTCACAGCAGGGGCCGACGGCCTCACTCCGCAGGACTTCGCCGACCTGCAAAAGGCGTTCGCCGCCGCGAACTCCGAACCGGCAGCCAACCAACTGGCAAGCGCCCTCACCTCCATCGACCTCAGGCAGAACTCGGGAAACGACTCCGCCTCACTCGCGTGGGGCCGAATCCAGGTCGATGAGAATAATTTCAGCGACGTGGTCAACCTGCGCGACTATGTAACCTCCACCGCGCCCGGGGGCCGATACAGCCCCAGCGCCCCGGCTCCCGAGACGCGCCCGGAGATACCCAACATTCTCGGCGGAATGGATCTGCGCAACCTGGTCAGCGCGCGACCCAACTTCTTCAGACCGAACGGCTCGGTGATCACCGATACGCCGGATCCGTCCGAGACTACAGAAAAGCAGGAAGATCTCGGCACACTACAAGGCCAGTGCTCCTGCGGCGAAGTGCGCTTTGCCGTCGAGAACACCTTCGAATACGCCTTCTATTGCCATTGCTCGCGCTGCAGGGTGCGCACGGGATCGGCCTTCGCAGCCATCGCCGGAGTGGGCATAGACAAGGTGGAGGTCCACACCGGACGCGAGCACCTATTGCTCGAGGGCGAATGCTCCGACGGTTACGGTGCCCGGTGTGCCAAGTGCCATGCGTTCCTCTTCGCCGCGGTACGCAACAGACAGTACATGCACGTTGCCCTCGGCGTCCTCGGGGGCACCCCGAGCCGGCTTCCCGATCATCACATCTATGTGGGGTCCAAGGCGCCGTGGTTTGAAATCACAGACACATTGCCCCAATACGACGAGTTACCTTGAGGGGACGCGAGTGGCAGGCGACGCACGAATGCAGGTGATCGAAATTGCCGCGCCGGGCGGACCGGAACAGTTGCGACTTGCAACCCGACCGGTCCCGGAGCCGGGAGAAGGCGAAGTCCTGATTCGTGTTGCCGCGGCGGGCATCAATCGACCTGA
>DATBCZ010000085.1:0-2825 GCA_036270175.1 Steroidobacteraceae bacterium
TGTGCCGCAGAGCATGAGTATCAATGGCGGCGCGGATGAGCCGGTTCACCGCATTACGCCGTCCGCGTAAGAATCCGGCACGTAGTTCGCGAACCGCGTGAACTGCCCCTGGAAAGTCAGGGTGAAGGTGCCGATCTCACCATTACGATGTTTGACGAGATCGATTTCGGCGATGCCCTTCTTGGTGGTCTGGCGATCGTAGACTTCCTCGCGGTAAATCAACAGGATCATGTCAGCATCCTGCTCAATACTACCGCTCTCGCGCAAATCTGACATAACAGGCTTTTTGTTGTCTCGCTGCTCGACACCGCGATTCAACTGCGACAGCGCTATCACGGGAATACCCAACTCCTTGGCAAGAACCTTCAGACCGCGAGAGATCTCGCCGATTTCGGTGGCGCGGTTCTCCTTGTTGCCGGGTACCTGCATCAACTGCAGGTAGTCGACCACGACGAGATCGAGACCGTGCTCGCGTTTGACACGGCGGGCGCGGGCGCGTAGCTCCGTGGGGGACAGCGCTGGTGTCTCATCGACGAAAATCTTGGCCTCGGAAAGCTGACTGGTGGCGCTGGTGATGCGGACCCAGTCATCGTCGGAAATCTTGCCGCCACGCAGGTTTTGCAGGGGCACGCCGCCGATGGAGGACAGCATGCGGGTGATCACCTGCTCCGATGGCATTTCCATGCTGAAGATGGCTACGGAAGCGCGCTTATCGGCCGCGCGCAGCGCCGCATATTCCGCCATGTTGACCGCCAGGGTCGTCTTTCCCATGGAGGGACGACCCGCGACAATGACAAGGTCGCCGGGCCGCAGGCCGCCGGTCATCTTGTCGAAGTCAGTAAAACCAGTGGGCAGCCCACGCAAACTGTCAGGGTTCGAGTAGGCAGCGTCGATCTGATCGATGACACCCGGCAAGAGGGTACGGACGGCAGTAGCGCCCTGGCGCCCCCGGGAACCGCCTTCCGCGATTTCGAACACCCGCGCTTCCGCCTCATCGACGAGCTCGCGAGCGGTCCGTCCGTCGCTGTTGAACACAGCGGACGCGATTTCGGTGCCCGCGTGAATGAGTTGCCGCAGAAGCGAGCGCTCACGCACGATGTCTGCGTACGCTCGAACGTTAGCCGCGGTTGGTGTGTCCCGTACAACGGAGCTCAGGTAGGCGAGACCGCCAGCCTCATCGAGCTTGCCATTGCGCTCGAGTTGCTCCGAAACGGTAACGACGTCGCAGGGTTTGCCAGTACCGGCGAGAACGCCGATGGCCTCGAAAATCTGCTGGTGATCGGGACGGTAGAAATCTTCTTGCTTGACGACGTCCGCCACGTTGTCCCAGGCGGCGGCATCGAGGAGCAGGCCGCCAATGACGGCCTGCTCCGCTTCGATCGAATGCGGTGGTACCGGCGCGTCTGCGGCCGCGAAGGAATCGCGACGCGCTTTGGCGGGACCGGCCACCGTTTCCTTACTCTTCCGCGACGATCAACACCGTCAACGGCACATCGATGTCGGCATGCAGGTGCAATCCGACAATGTGCTCGCCAACCGTACGCAGGGGGCCGTTCGGCATGCGCACTTCGCTACGCTCGACCTTGAAGCCGACCTTGGTGGCCGCCTCAGCGATGTCGCTCGTGCCGATCGAACCGAAGAGCTTGCCTTCGGTACCGGCCTTCGCGGTGATGCTGAGCTTGAAGTCCTTCATCGCAGCCGCGCGCTCTTCAGCGCCAGACAGGTGCTCGCGAGCGAGCTTCTCGAGCTCCTCACGACGGGCTTCGAAGCGCTTGACGTTGTCAGGCGTCGCCAGCGTCGCCTTGCCTCCGGGCAGGAGGTAGTTCCGGCCGTAGCCGGAACGGACTTTTACACGGTCGCCGATGTTGCCGAGGTTGGCGACCTTCTGAAGCAGAATTACGTCCATTGCAGTAGGCCTCAGTGCTGATCGGTGTACGGCAGCAGGGCCAGGAAGCGCGCGCGCTTGATCGCTACCGCGAGCTGACGCTGATAGAACGACTTCGTACCCGTGATGCGACTCGGAACGATCTTGCCCGTCTCAGTGACGTAGCCCTTCAACGTGGCGAGATCTTTGTAGTCAATGTACTTCACGCCCTCGGCAGTGAAGCGACAAAACTTCTTACGGCGGGAGAAGCGGCTGCCGCCACCGGCACCACCAGCACCTCCACCACCACGGCGATCATCACCGCCACCGGCGCCGCCGCCACCATCGCGACTACCGCCACCACTGCGGCCACCGCCGCCATCTTTATTAAAAGCCATTGCTCTATCCTCGCGCCCTTAGGCGCCTTCTCCGACCGGGCTGTCCTCGTCATCCGAGGCAGCAACAGCATCTTCACGCGGACGGCGCCGCGGCGGGCCATCACCGTCATCGTCACCATCGTCACGCGAACGATCACGGCGGCGACCGTCACCTTCCTCATCGGCAGCTTTCGCCATCGGGGAGGGCTCGGTTACGGCGGCGTCCATGTTGACGACCAGGTGACGCAGAACCGCGTCGCTGAAGCGGAAAGCGCCAGTCAGCTCGTCGAGCACTTTCTGATCGCACTCGATGTTCATCAGAACATAGTGCGCCTTGTGGACCTTGGCGATGGGATAAGTGAGCTGGCGACGACCCCAGTCCTCCATCCGATGCACGCGGCCTTCGCCGGCGGCAATGATGCCCTTGTAGCGCTCGATCATCGCGGGCACTTGCTCGCTCTGATCGGGATGGACCAGGAAAACGATCTCGTAATGCCTCATGGTTCCTCCTTACGGATTATGAGCCGCCCGTCGCGAGGCGCTGCGGGGTGCGGCAAGGAGCACCGTGCCGGCAGCCATATTAG
>DATBCZ010000086.1:0-3150 GCA_036270175.1 Steroidobacteraceae bacterium
TCGGTGCGCAGCGTTGGTTGAGCATAGGCTTCGTCCGTTTCCAACCCTCCGAGCTCATGAAACTCGCCGTCCCGATGATGTGCGCGTGGTATCTCCACGAGCGACCGTTGCCACCGAGTTTCGTGTCCCTGTTGATCCTCGCAGGCCTGATCGTCCTGCCTGTCGGCCTCGTGGCGATCGAGCCGGACCTGGGCACCGCCGCCCTCATCGGCGTCGCCGGCGCACTCGTCATTGTCATGGCCGGACTGCAGGTGCGCATCATGGCGGCCCTGGTGGGGTTGGCCGCCGTGGGAGCGTGGTTCGGATGGCGCTTCATGCACGACTACCAACGCAAGCGCGTGCTGACTTTCCTCGATCCGCAGACGGACCCGCTAGGCGCGGGCTACCACATCATCCAATCGCAGATTGCCATCGGTTCCGGCGGCCTCTTCGGTAAAGGCTGGATGAACGGCAGCCAGGCGCAGTTGGATTTTCTCCCGGAGCGCTCGACCGACTTCGTCTTCGCCGTAATCGGCGAAGAGTTCGGGCTCATCGGCCTCGCCGTCTTGCTGCTTCTCTATATGTTTGTGACGGCTCGCGCGATCTTTCTGGCCATGCAAACTCAGGACACCTTCGCGCGACTGCTGGCAGGCAGCATCGCCCTCACCTTTTTCGTCTACGTCTTCATCAATGCAGGGATGGTCACCGGCCTGCTGCCCGTCGTGGGTGTCCCACTTCCGCTGGTGAGCTATGGCGGAACCTCCGTGGTGACCCTCCTGGCCGGCTTCGGCATTCTGATGGCGCTGTATTCCCATCGAAAGCTCGTCAGCTCCTGACAAAGACTTGAACCGACGCCTCGCCTTACTGCTCGCCATCGTTTTCGCGCCCCTGACTGCGCAGCCCACGATTGCACTGCACCACCATCACCAGCGCACGGGTGGCTTTGACCTGAAGCGTCCGGAAATCGTCAGCTTCGTAAACGATGTGGTCGCTCGCGACTCCCTCAAGCGCAAAGCCGTGCTTGCGCTGCTCGCCAAAGCGGAGCCGCAACCGAAAATCATTGAGCTCATGACCCGGCCTGCCGAAAAGGTCACGCCCTGGTGGGAGTACCGCGATCGCTTCCTTACGCCGGAGCGGATCGATCTGGGTGTGGAGTTCTGGGCCGATCACCGCCAGTCGCTCGAGCGGGTCGCCACCGAACGCGGCGTGCCGGCCGAATACCTGATCGCCATCATCGGCGTCGAGACCCGTTACGGGCGCTCCACGGGCAAATTCCGGGTACTGGACGCCCTTGCGACGCTTGCTTTCGATTACCCTCCCCGCAGCGAGTACTTTCGCGGCGAGCTCGAGCAGTTCCTTCTCCTGGCGAGCGAGGACAAACTGAACCCACTCACCACAACCGGGTCCTATGCAGGAGCTATGGGAGCGCCGCAATTCATGCCGTCCACCTACCGCCGCTATGCCATCGACGCGGACACGGATAACAAGCGCGACCTCTGGAGCGACTGGGACGACATCATTGCGAGCGTTGCCAACTACTTGCAGGAGCACGGCTGGGACAGCGGCGGGCCGGTGATCGCCGAAGCCCACCTGGATCCGGACCCGACGTTCCAGATCAACCCCGGCAAGCTCGACCTCAACGAGACGGTCGACAGCCTCAATGCCCACGGCGTGAAAATCGACTTGTCCTTGCCTGGAGACACCCCGGCGGTGCTCATCGCCGCGGAACAGGAGGACGGGCCCGCCTATCGCGTTGGATTCAAAAACTTCTATGTGATTACGCGCTACAACGGCAGCGCGCGCTACGCCATGTCGGTCCACGATCTCGCGCAAGCCATCGCGAAACGCGTCCACGAGGCGCAGCCGTGAGAGGCATGCGCGCCAGGGAGTACTGCCGCGCGAGCGCAATTGCAGTTCTCGTGTGCGTGCTCGCCGCCTGCTCGACACTCCAACGCCCCGTAGCGCAACGCCTACCCGCGCCGATCGAACCAATTCCACCGCCGCCCTTCGATATCAACTCGATCCCCGACGCCGTCCCGCGCATCGAGCCTCGCAGCGCACATGGCAATCCCCCCTTCTACACTGCCATGGGAAAACGCTACTACGTGCTCGGTGCATCCGACGGGTATGTGGAGCGGGGTGTTGCATCCTGGTACGGGCCGACCTTCCACGGCGTAAGTACATCGAGTGGCGAGCGCTATGACATGTACGCCATGACGGCAGCCCACAAAACTCTGCCGCTACCGACGTATGTACGCGTTACGAACCTGCGGAACGGTCGCACGATCACGGTTCGGGTGAACGATCGCGGGCCGTTTGTCGGCACCCGTCTCATCGACCTTTCGTACACCGCGGCGGCGAAGTTAGACATGCTCCGCGATGGCACTACCTTCGTGGAAGTGCGCGCACTCGAGCCCGGGGGCACGCCGGATAACCTTACTCGTACCTCGGAAACCCCGCCGCCGACGTTATATGTACAGGCGGGCGCATTCGCCGATCAGGGCAATGCCGAGCGTGCCATCACACGCCTGCGCGCCGCCGGCCTCGCCACCGCTTTCATCGCGCCTCCAGCAAATGACAAGCCCCTGCTGTACAGAGTGCGTATAGGTCCCATCAACGACGTCGCCGCATTCGATCAACTGTCGGCCCGGCTCGCGACTCTCGGCTTCGCGGGCGCCCGACTCGCGATGGACTGAGGCGAACGGGAGCGCCCATGAGCAACACCGGCGCGCATACAACCCAGTCGCAACGCCCGCGCAGACCGCTGTGGGTGCTGGCGTTTTTTTGCGCATTGCTGGCGATCCTGGCGATCGGGTTCGTGAGCTACACCGAAATGAGCGTTCTCGCGAACTCGAGCGCCCAAGTACAGCGCTCGTACGATGTGCTGCAGACTCTTCACGATCTCAACACCTCGCTCACGGACACGGAAACCAACCAGCGCGGCTTTCTTCTAACCCAGGACACGACCTACCTCGACCAGTATGACGCGGCCATCGCGCAGATCGGTCTCGCCTTGACCGAGTTGCGTCGCCTGAGCAGCAGCGAGCCGTCCACCGGAGACGCCATCGGTCACCTGGCGCAACTTGCCGGCGATAAGCTCGACGAGATGCAACAGGCGATTCACCGCATACAGAAGGGTGAGCATCTCGGAGCACCGGCCGCATTCACCAC
>DATBCZ010000087.1:0-3621 GCA_036270175.1 Steroidobacteraceae bacterium
GAGTATCCCGCGCGAGACGTAGTTGAGGCCCCCGTTCTTGGTTCCCGAGAGGTCCTGGAAGACCTGCCCCGAGAAGCGTTCGAGATCCACTCCATTGCTGACGAGCTTGATGGTACCGCCCATGGCGCTGGCGCCATACAGGGTGCCCTGCGGCCCACGTAAGACTTCGGTGCGCGCCAGGTCGAAGAGCTGCGGCTCCGGTTGTCCCGCGTAAAACGAGTTATTGCGAGTAGTGATCGGTGCGTCATCGAGATAGATAGAAACGGTCGACTCACCCACCGTGGAACTGACCCCGCGAATCTCGAGGTTGCTCAGGCCAGGGCCACCGAGGCTCGAATAGGAAAGTCCGGGCACCGCTGTCGCGAGGTCCGCGTAACTCTCGATATGTTGCTCAGCAAGTTGCGCCGCGCTGACGACAGAAATGCTTTGGGGGACCTCCCGCAGGTTCTCCTCGCGCTTTTGCGCCGTCACCACGACTTCCGCGAGACCGGAATCCCCTGCGTCCGCGTCGCTCGCAACCACCACCACGCACGGAAATATCAGCACCGGCACCCACAGGAGCGGGACCAGTAGACTCGCTCGACCCAACGCCATGACCCCACCTTTTGTTTGCGGCTCGCTACACGCGAGCCGATTCAGACTAGAGGCTGGCTGACGTCCAACGCATCTCTGGATCAACAACCTAAGTTGCGCGGTTACGGAAGTATCCCGCGCCGGGGACTTGAGTTGCCCGGTGTTGGTGCAACTATTGGCGCGCTGCTTCGCTACCGTGCACGGCCGCCGAGAAGTTTCGGTAAATCACCGCTCGCCGCGACCAGGCTAAAGGCGAGAATGCCGACGGCCATGAACAGCACGGCGCCCACACACATGGTGGGTTGAAACCCCATGCGCAGATTGTTGAATACCTTGATCGGCAGGGTCTCCACCTCGAAGCCCGCGACCAGGTAGGCGATGATGTATTCGTTGAGACTGAGAATGAAGACGAAGACCGTTCCCGAGACTACATAGGGCAGCACGATGGGACGCAGCACTGTGCGTAGCACGTCCTCATCCCTCGCGCCCAGGGTGCGTGCGGCCTCGACCAATGCGGGGTCCACTGAACGGAAGCCCAGCGCGATGGTGGCTAACGGCAGACTGACGAACACCACCGCGTGACTGAGAATCGTGTTCTCGATCCGGCCCACGTGGCCCAGGGCGCTCCAGAAGATCAAAAACGCGATAGCGAGCACCACCAGCGGTAACACAAATGATAAGCGCGCGAGGGTCTCGAGCCACCGTGCCGCCCGGGACCGGTATCTCCAGCTCACGTAGGCGATCGGAAAGGCGAGACTGATAGCGACCAGGGCCGCGCCGGTCGCGACCCCTAACGACAGTGTGAAGGCCGCCATCCAACCTTTGTCGGCGAAGAACGTGCCGTACCACAGGAGGCCCGGATGCGCCGGCGGAAAACTCATCCGCGCCGTGCCGTTGAAACTCACACCGGTGACGACGAGCAGCGGTGCGGCCAGGAATGTCGCAATCAAGGCCAGAAAGAGCCAGCGGACCGCCCGGGCGATCATCTGGCGGGCCGTTGTCGGGTGATCCAGACGGTTGCGGCACCCAGCAGGCCCACCGCCCCGAGCAGGCACACTGACATCGCCGCAGCACGCGGGACGTCGTGCCCGGCGAGCGCCGCATTGCCGATCAAGACTGCCAGAGTCCAACTCTGAGGTCGTCCGAGTACCAACGGGGAAACATACGCCCCCAAAGTGACCACGGTGGAGATCACGAACGCCGCCAGGATCGGCTGGCGGGTCATCGGAATGACTACTGTACGAAACGCTCGGAGCGGCGACGCACCCAGGGTTCGCGCTGCCTCGACGACTTCGGGAGCCAGTTGTGACAGCGACGGATAGAGCGTCATCACTGTAAACGGCAAAATTCCATAAACCAGGCTCGCCCAGACCGCGCCGTTACTCGGCGTCAGCGACTCCGGACGGCTCATGATCCCCAACAGGACCAGCAGGCCCGTCAGCCCGCCGCGCTTGGACAACAGCAGCTGCCAGGAAAACGCGTTCAGCACATCGGATAAAGACAAGCTCACCAGCAGAAAGACCAACCACACCACCTGCGGGCGGCGCTTCATCCGGGTAATGAGATAAGTCAGGGGAAATCCCAGCGCGACAGTGATCGTCGCCACGAGCAAGGCGACTCCCAACGAGTAGAGCAACGCGCCGGCGAACTCACGATTGAGGAGCGCGCCGTAGGCATCGAGTGTCAGTACGGACTTCCATAGGCCACTCGGGTCGGGCGCCGCGAGACTGATGCGCAAGAGCAGAAGGAATGGGATGGCGACGGTCCCCACCAGGGCAATGGAGGGCCACGCGAGCCATAAAGCGATTTGAGCGCGACCGGCTGTCAGCACGTGAGAATCGTGCCCGCACTCGCGCGCAGCTGTACGGCAACAGACCCGGAGGAACTCCCAAGAGCGGCCCAATCCGCCGGCGATGCGGCGCCGATGATCTCGCGCCCGTTGCAATCGATTCTGAGCTCGACCCGCTCCCCCACCTCGCGCGCGAAGCTGACTCGTCCTGGCACTGTGTCGGGCGCCTGTGTGCCGGCTGGCAGGATACGGATGTCCTCCGGGCGGATGGAGAACGTGACGGCCGTCCCTTTGACGAGTCCACCCGGTATGGACTCCACCTCGATGACCCGACCCCAGACATCGAGATGGTGTGAGTCGAGCACCTCGGCTTGCAGCAGATTGCACTGGCCGATGAAGCCCGCGACAAAACGATTGGCGGGGCGTCTATAGATATCGGCCGGTGAGCCGATCTGCTGTACGGCGCCATCCGCCATCACCACGATTGAATCGGCCAGGGTCATGGCCTCGCGTTGGTCGTGGGTGACCAGGATGGTCGTGAGGTTGAGTTTCTGCTGTAGCAGGCGCAGCTCGATCTGCATGTGATCACGCAGCTTCGCATCGAGTGCCGACAGGGGCTCATCGAGCAGAAACAACATCGGCTCCTGGGCCAGGGCGCGTGCGATCGCGACCCGTTGCCGCTGGCCGCCCGACAGCTGATCGACCCGGCGGGCGCCACAGTCCGCCAGCTTGATGAGCTCGAGCAGCTCGCGCACCCGCCTCTGCCGCTCCTGTCGCGCGACATTCCTCAGGCGCAAACTGTAGGCAATATTTTCCTCGACTGTGAGGAAAGGAAACAGTGCAAGTGCCTGAAATACCATGGCAAAGTTGCGCTGATGCGCGGGCGCGGCCGTAAGGTCCATGCCATCGAGCAGCAGTCTGCCGGAAGTGGGGGTCTCCAACCCGGCGATCATGCGCAACAGTGTCGTCTTGCCGCAGCCGGAGGGCCCCAGGAAGCATACGAACTCCCCCGCGGGGACCCGCAGTGATACGTCATCGACCACAACATGGGTCCCGTAAGACTTCCGCAATCCTTGCAGCTCGAGGCCGGAAGGCGTCATCGGGAGGTTCAGCTCGTAACCATGCGCGTGAACTGCTGCTCCATGTAGTCCTCGAGCGTGAACCGCGCCTGGGTCGCGGCGGGAATCGACGGTGTAGAGGGGGAGACGGTGGCGAACTCCTTGTCCGTCAAACGCAGCTTGGAACGCTCCAGCACCGGA
>DATBCZ010000088.1:0-4247 GCA_036270175.1 Steroidobacteraceae bacterium
CAGCGTGTGGCAACCTCCGTGGGTTTCCGCAGCGACGACGTGTTTCGGCGTACGTTCGAGCGGCGCTTTGGCATCAGCCCGAGCATCTATCGCAGCCGGTTCGGAGTACCGGCTGGCGGCCCGCCGCATTCGTCTTTCATCTGAAATTGGATCATCAACATGTCTTTATATACAAACTTGCGCGCAGCCCTGCTGTCGGTGACCGCCTCCACCGTACTGAGTGCCTGTGCCCCCTCTCTCGCGAGCCAATCCACGGCTGCGCCAAAGAAAGTCGCGATCCTGATTTTCGATGAGGTCACAGGTCAAATCGCTTTCGTATCCGGTCGACCAGAGTTCCGTTCTTCAACGGGACCCCGGCCAGGCAGTCATAGTCGGTGAATCCCATCCGACCATAGAAAGCCAAGCCGCCGGTGTTGTCCGCACGGATCGTCGCGTCGATGGTCCGCACTCCGGCGTCGTGAGCGGCCTTCACTGTCTCCGCGAAAAGCGCGCGACCGACGCCGCCGCCAGTGTGGCCGACGCGGGCGAATGTTGCGATGAAAGCCCAACCAACGGGGAGAGGATCGTCTTCAGTGGGCCAGAACAGGCCCTGGAAACCAAGCAGATCGCCGTCCTTCTCGGCGACCGTGCACGCGATCAGGTTTCGCGCCGAAACGTAATGATGGTCCATGCTTTCGCGGGTGAAGGGTTCCTCGTAAGCAGTTGTGCCACCGATGGCGATGATCTCGTTGAGCAACGCGGCCATCGCCGTTGCGTCTTTGGCCGTTGCGGGACGCGTGGTCAGAATCACAATCAGCTCCTGGAACTGAGTTACGGGTGCTAGGGGGCGCGAGGCGCGTGCCCCTGAAGAGCGCTTGCGAGGTACTCCCAGGCGCTCTTCCTGCGCGCATTCTCATCGGCGGAACCACGAAACTGCATCGCGCCAGCCCAGCGGGCGTAGACCAGCGGGTCGCCGAGGGAATGGTCTGCACAGATCTGCGCCAGGCGATTGGCAACTACCATTGCGGGTGCCGAGGATGGGTCCACTTTGCTATGCACCAGCTTCGCGGCCTCGTCGGCGTTTTGTCCGAGCGCTTGATGCCACGGGGAAGCCTCCTGCGCCGCGCCGAAGTAGGCCCAGAGGCCGTCATCTGGCCCGGCAGCTTGCGAGGCCATGCTACGCGACATAGCGCGCTCGCCCACCTGCAGCCATTTCTGTGCTACGACTGGATTCCATTCGATCATCGTCGCCATGAACTGGCGCAGCCCGAAGCGAACCGCAAGAGCGTTCCACTCAGTGATGAGCAACTGAGCCTCCGGAGCAGCAGGTTCGCACTTTTTCTCCCGAAGATCCTGAAGAGAGCGAAACAGTACGCGCACCGCCGCCCCGTACTCCTGTATCGCTTTTATCTCATCAGGTGACCGTGCCGCCACCCAGGTCATGTAGGCCCTCTCCTCGTGGGGCGTGATCTGTTCGTTGATCAGCTCGCGAGTGATTGCGTGATGATTTCTCATTTCCATACTCCTCGTGAGATTGCACAGCTCTTCCAATGCCAATGGCCGTCCGGACTCGATCGTCGCGAGCGCGGCTTGAACGAGCTCGAGAGCTTTCCCCGCTTCATCTCTCCTGGCTCGGCACGCCCGAAGCTGCATTTCGAGCACGCGTGCGAGCGGCGGAACGCTCGTCTTCAGTAGCGAGCGGATCTGCGCCAGCGTCATGCCGAACGTCTTGAGAGTCACGATGACGTTCAGACGCTGGAGTTCGCTCGGACCCTAGAGCCGCCAACCGTTGCCCGACCGTGCCGTTTTGATGAGCCCGTGGCGCTCGTAGACGCGCAACGCGCGCACCGTCAGCCCGGTGCGACGTGCGCACTCGGCAGTATTCAGGGACGCGGGTCCTTTCGGCTTTGGCATAGGCTGACGGTGAGCGTAGGGTATGACCTAAGGTCCGGGTCAAGCGTCTGCGCACACTGCATCCGTCGGGATGCTCCAGATCAAACAGGTGATCATTGCGCCGCTCCGGCCCAGCGTGGCAGGATTCCGCGAATACGGGATACAAGAGTCTGAGAAATGAAGCAACGTGTAGCGCTGGTAACGGGCGGCGGCCGGGGGATCGGGCGTGAGGCCGCGCTACTGCTGTCGGCAGCGGGAGCGCGCGTTATGGTCGTATCACGCAGCGAGACCGAGCTGGCGGCCGTCGGTCTCGAGTATGTCGCGGCCGACCTCGGCACCCCTGAGGGCTGCGCCCTGGCCGTTGCCGAGACCGAACGACGACTGGGGCCGATTGATGTGCTCGTCGTGAACCATGGCATCGGCTCGGCCCACGAGCGGCTCGTGTGGGAGCAGGATCCCGCGGTCTGGCGCGAGACGATGCGCATTAACCTCGATGGTCCGTTCGAGCTCGCGCGGCTGACGGTAAGCGGCATGTGCAAGCGCGGCTTCGGCCGCCTCGTATTCACCAGTTCGACGGCGGGCGAGAAAGCGGAGCGCTCCGGGAGCGCCTACAGCGCTTCCAAGCATGGGGTCATCGGGCTCGCGCGCTCGGTCGCCCAGGATGCTGGGCCCTTCGGAGTCACATCCAACGCAGTGCTGCCCGGCTGGGTGCGAACGGCAATGGCCGAGCGCTCGGCGAAGGCGGAGTCCGCACGGCGCGGCATCAGCGTCGAGCAGGTCTGGAGCGAGCGCGCTGCTATCTACCCGCAGAACCGGGTGCTGGAGCCGCGGGAGGTCGCGGAGGTGATCGCATTCCTGTGCAGCGACGCTGCCGGGGGCGTGAACGGCGAGGCGATCACCGTGGCTCTTGGCGGCGTCTGGTAGGGTAGTGGCGACATTGGAATTGGAAACATCGACCATGCAATCAACGACCGTGTTCGACGAGGAAACCTGCTATCGATGCCGGGGGGATTTTCCCTCGCTGTCGCGGACAGTCGGCGGCCATCCGGTGGCATTCCTGGATGGGCCCGGCGGCACGCAGGTGCCCAAGCCCGTGATCGACGCGATTGTCGATTGCTATCGCAATCGGAATGTGAACACACACGGCAACTTCCAGCCGTCGGAAGAGCTCGACACGCGAATACTGGAAGCACGGTGTGCCGTGGCGGATTTTCTCGGCGCCCAGGGGCCCGAGCAGATCTCCATCGGCCAGAACATGACGACGCTCGCGTTCTCGCTGTCACGCGCCATCGGTCGGACGATTCGTCCCGGTGACGAGGTTCTCATCACGCAGTTGGACCACGAAGCGAATCGGGGCCCCTGGCAATTGTTGCAGGAGCGCGGGGCCGTGGTGCGCGAGGTGCCACTACTACCAACAGGTGAGTTGGACTACGCGCGGATGAGCGACTTGATCAACGAGAAAACCCGGTTGTTGGCATTGGGATGCTCATCCAATGCCATCGGGACCGTCAACGACATCGCGGTGGCGCGCAAGCTGACCCGGGAAGCGGGGGCGCTGCTCATATTGGATGCGGTGCACTATGCGCCGCATTTTCCGGTGAATGTGCAGACACTCGATCCGGATTTCCTGCTGTGCTCGGCCTACAAGTTCTATGGCCCCCATGTCGGAATTCTCTACTCGCGTCCGGGCACGTTGGATAAGTTGACGACGGACAAACTGGTCGTCCAGGACGAGGCTGCACCGTATCGGATCGAGACGGGCACGCTCAATCACCCGGCCATCGAGGGTGTTGGGGCGGCAGTTGACTACCTGGTGCAGTTTGGGCGAGGGGGTACCAGGAAGGAGACCGTCCACGACGCCCTCGCGGCAATTGCTGTCTATGAGCACGAATTGGGGGCGTACCTGTGGTCAGCCTTGGAAGAGTTGCCGGGTGTTCATTTATGGGGCGTCAAGTTCTCCAGCGCGGCCCGCGCGCCCACGGTGTCGTTCACCGTCGATGATGTCGATCCCGGCTTCATTGCGAAGTCTCTCGACAAAGTGGGCATCTGTGTCTGGGACGGAAACTTCTATGCGCCGCGGCCGGTTGATATCTTGAAAATTCCGGGTGGGTCGCTGCTGCGCGTGGGATTTTCAATGTACAACACCAAGGACGAGGCCGATCGGCTCGTCAAGTGTGTGGCGGCGCTGGCGCAGAAGAAATGAGGAGCCGCCGGCCCAAGCGGCTCTGATTTTCCAAAAAATCTTCTCCGTCGCGATCCGTTTTCACGCTTCGGGTCGTCCTTGGTGTGTCTTAAACAGCAAGGAGACAGGCCATGTCCGACGAATCCGTTACTTTGGTCAATCTGCTGAAGGTCAAACCCGGGAAGCAGGATGC
>DATBCZ010000089.1:0-10644 GCA_036270175.1 Steroidobacteraceae bacterium
GCTCGAGTGTCTGTTGCGGCATCGGCATGCGGAGCCGACGAGCTGTGTGTTGCGTCTTGCCGCGCCCGTAGCGGATGTTCGCCGCCTCACCGAGCTTCTGGGTGAGCGTCTGAGCGCGCTCACGTTGCCGGAGCCCGTGCGTTCCTGCGAGTTGCGCTCGAGCTCTCTCGTGTTACGCGTGTTTTCTTCCAACTCCGTCTGGCAGCCGGGTGAGTACGGTGGGAGCGGGGGTGTCGAGGCTACCGAGCTCATCGAGCGGTTGCGCGCTCGTTTCGGACCCGAAGCGGTGTATGGCCTGCAGGTTTTGCCGGGCCATCGCCCGGAAAACGCCTGGGGTATGCGGGAGCTGTCGACTGGTCGAGCACCGCGCGCACCTGAAGTCGCGCCATGGCCGGCCTTTCGCCGTCCCATGTGGCTGCTGCCGGTACCGCGACTTTTGTCTGAGCGTGATGGCCTCCCGAGACGTCGCGGGCCTTTGCACCTCCTCGGCGAGCCGGAGCGGATCGAGACCGGTTGGTGGGACGGTGGTGACATCGCTCGCGATTACTACACGGCCACCGACCTTCATGGCGTGCGGCTGTGGATTTTCCGTGAGAGAGCCTCGCCGCACAGGTGGTTTCTCCATGGAGTGTTCGGGTGAGCAGCAACGGGTGTGCAAGGGTGAGGGGCGCCGTCCCGCCCCGAACGCCGGCCATGGGCGAGGGACGCTGTCCCGTCCCGAGCGCCCGCCATGGGCGGGCCGGCAGCCGGCCGGGTGTCGGCTCCAGGGACGGTGTTATGGATAGGTTCGAGCGGGATCCTCCCGGCTCTGGGGTGGGGTCGCGGCGTTGCCCGTGGGTTTCTTCACTGCGCCGGCGTAGGTGCGATGGAGCGCACTGCCGTGGGCGTTGGATAACGCCCTGTGTGTGGCGAGGAGACTTGTCGGGACATGAGGCATCATGAGCCGCGACCCCATCCCAGAGCCCGGAAGACCTGTGGGCCAGCCCGGCAGACCTATGGGCCAGCCGCTCCGCTACGCGGAGCTGCACTGCATCACAAATTTTACTTTCCTTCGCGGCGCTTCGCATCCTCAAGAGCTGGTCGAACAGGCGGGCGCACTCGGTTACACAGCGTTGGCAATCACCGACGAGTGTTCGGTAGCCGGTGTCGTGCGGGCCCACATGGCGATAAAAAAAATCACCGCCGCACAAAAAGAAGCCAACGGCGGTCAGGAGGTCAAGGGACTGCAGCTGCTCATCGGGGCGGAGTTCCGGCTCGAGTGCGGGTTGCGTTTCGTGGTGCTCGTCATCGACAGGCTGGGCTACGGCAGGCTCTGTCGCCTCATTACACGTGGGCGCCGCGCGGCCACCAAGGGGGAATACTCGCTAACGCGTGCCGACGTAGAGGAGTGTGGCCTCGAACAATGTTTTGTCTTATGGCTGCCCGGGCCGCAGCCCAGGGAGGAAGAGGCGGGCTGGCTTGCCGCACGTTTCCCGCGGGTGCGTATCGCTGTTGAGTTGCTTTGCGAGGGCACTGATCGCGAGCATCTCGCCACCCTGGAAGACATCGGCCGCCGCCTCGACTTACGTCTCGTCGCCAGCGGCGACGTCCACATGCATACACGCGCGCGCCGCAGATTGCAGGACGCGGTGACCTCGATTCGTCTCGGTGTTCCTGTCACGGAGGCGGGCTGGCGCCTCTATCCTAACGGTGAGCGTTATCTGCGCGAGCCTGCGCGGCTGGTGAAACTCTATCCGCCGGCGCTGCTCGCGGAGACGCAGGCGATCGTCTCGGAGTGTCATTTTTCACTCGACGAGCTGCGTTACGAATATCCCCACGAGTTGGTGCCGGCCGGCGAGACCCCGAGCAGCCATCTGCGCAAGCTCACCGAAGCAGGGGCGCTCTGGCGCTGGCCCGAGGGCGTGCCCGCGAGCGCTCGTGTTGGTATCGAGAAGGAGCTGGCTCTCATCGCCGAGCTGTCCTACGAGGCTTTTTTTCTCACCGTACACGACATCGTCGAATTCGCGCGTGCGAAGAATATTCTCTGCCAGGGTAGAGGGTCCGCTGCGAACTCGCTCGTCTGCTTCTGTCTCGGGGTCACCGCGGTCGATCCGAAACGCGGCGCGGTTCTGTTGTTCGAGCGTTTCATTTCCAAGGAGCGCAGCGAGCCGCCGGACATCGATATCGATTTCGAGCACGACCGGCGCGAGGAGGTCATTCAACACATCTATAAAAAATACAGTCGCGAGCGGGCGGCCATCGCCGCCACGGTGATCATGTACCGGCCGCGCAGCGCGCTGCGCGACCTGGGCAAAGTGTTCGGGCTCACCCCCGAAGAGAGCGGCAACCTCGCCGGGGTGATGCAATGGTGGGATGGTGGCGACACCATGCCCGAGCGTCTGCGCGAGGCGGGTTTCGATCCTGACAACCCGACGCTGACGCGGCTGTTACCGCTGGCGCGCGAGCTGGTGAGCTTCCCGGGCTTTCCCCGGCATCTATCCCAACATGTCGGCGGGTTCGTCATTTCGGAGGGGCCGCTCGAAGAGTTGGTCCCCGTCGAGAACGCCTCCATGGTCGACCGTACGGTGGTGCAATGGGATAAGGACGATCTCAATGACCTGGGCCTGCTCAAGGTCGATGTGCTCGGGCTCGGCATGTTGTCGGCATTGCGGCGGGCGTTCGACCTGGTGAACACTTATCGCGGCAAGCAATACACCCTCGGCGCCTTGCCCCCCGAGGACCCCGCGGTCTACGAGATGATCTCGCGTGCCGACACCATCGGGGTGTTCCAGATCGAATCGCGCGCGCAGATGTCCATGCTACCGCGCCTGCGGCCCAACAAATTCTACGACCTGGTGATCGAGGTCGCGATCGTCCGCCCCGGCCCGATCCAGGGTGACATGGTGCATCCCTTCCTGCGCCGTCGCTCCGGGCTGGAGGAGGTGAGCTACCCGAGCGACGCAGTGCGCGCCGCGCTCGAGCGCACTCTCGGAGTTCCCATCTTCCAGGAGCAGGTCATGCAGATCGCGATCGTCGCTGCCGGCTTCTCGCCAGGCGAGGCGGACGCCCTGCGCCGCGCGATGGGGGCCTGGAAGCGCACGGGCGGCATCGATCATTTCAAGGAAAGGCTCCTCAACGGCATGCGCGCCAGGGGTTACGAAGACGATTTCGCCAACCGCATCTACCAGCAGATGTTAGGTTTTGGCGAATACGGCTTCCCGGAAAGCCACGCGGCAAGCTTCGCATTGTTGGTCTACGACTCCGCCTGGCTGAAGCACTTCGAGCCGGCGGCGTTTACCTGCGCGTTGCTCAACAGCCAGCCCATGGGGTTTTATGCACCGGCGCAGCTGGTGCGGGATGCGCGGGCGCATGGGGTCGAGGTGCGGGCGGTGGATGTTTGTGTGAGTGAGTGGGATTGCACGCTCGAGCGTTGTGAGGAGGGGCAGCCGGCGCTGCGGCTCGGCATGAGGCTGGTGAAATCGCTGTCGGAGGCAGGGGCGAAACGGCTCGTCGAGGCGCGTAAGGAGCGGCCGTTCGCCAGCGTGCAGGAACTCGCGGAGCGTGCCGCGCTCGATCGTGGTGATCTCGAAGCGCTGGCGGCGGCGGGCGCGTTTGCTGCGCTGAGTGGTAACCGCCATCTGGCGTTCTGGGAGGTGGCCGGTACCGAGCGTGTGCCACCCTTACCCGCCGCTGGGAAACCGGCACGCGGGGTGCTGGAGTTGGGCGCGAGGACCGGACATTCCGCCGAAGGGCAGCCCCTGCTGCCGGCACCCACCGAAGGAGAGCGCATCGTCGCCGACTACGCCTCGGTCGGGCTCACTCTCGGTCGCCATCCCCTGGCGCTACTGCGTGAGGGGTTGCGTAAGAAACAACTTCTGAGTGCCAACGAGTTGCACTGTGTTGCCAATGGGAGGGAGGTGCGCGCGGCGGGCATCGTCCTCATGCGTCAGAGGCCGCAGACAGCGAGCGGTGTCACTTTCCTGACGCTGGAGGATGAGACCGGACAGGTGAATATCATCGTCTGGGAACGGGTGGGGCAGGAGTACCGGCGTGCTCTCGTCGACTCGCGTCTGCTCGAGGTGCATGGCGAGTGGCAGCGACAGGATGAGGTCATGCATCTCATCGCACGGCGGCTCATCGATCGCACGAAAATGCTGGGCGAACTCCTGACTCGCTCGCGCGATTTCCATTGATCGACCTTTGAGTTTCGCACCCGAGCTCGAGCGCAACCCTAAGAGCCTCAGGCTCCCAGGGGCTCGAGCCCACGTCACTCCAGCGGCGGCAGCTTGCGCTGGCGCTTGGACTGCTTCACTTCCTCGTCGTCGATGCCGATCTCGTAATCCTCGAAGTCGCTCGTGAGCTCCGCGGTGCGCTTGGCTTCGAGCAACCGCTCGAGGCGGCGCCAGGCCGGGTCACCGACCTTCTGGCCACGGCGCTTGGCCAGATCGAGATCTTTGGTGACCTGATCCAGATCAACGTCGCCCTCTTCGACAACAGGCTCTTCTGCGTCCTCGTCTTCGAACTCGTCGGATTCGCCTTTCTCACTCATCCGGACACCAGGCTCAGCTCCCAGGTCATTCGACGGCGCGAACTTAAATCAGATTCGATGACATCTGCAACGGTGTCATCAATGAATCAGCTGGTTCATCTCGAAGATAGGTAGAAGCATTGCAAAAACGATGCCCATGACGAACAGCCCCATGGTCACGATCAGCAAGGGTCCGAGCAGTCCAACCATGGCGTCGAGCAGTCCATCGAGCTCACGTTCCTGTGCGATGGCAGCACGTTCGAGCATGTTTTCCAGCGTGCCGCTCGACTCGCCGCTCGAGATGAGGTGAATGGTCATCGGCGGGAAGAGTTTGCTCACCGACAGCGAGCGGCCGATCGCGGCGCCCTCACGGACGCGAGCCGCCGCCTCGGCGACGGCATCTCTCATCGGCAGATTCGTCACGACCTCTCCCGAGATGCGCAACGCCTCCAGGACCGGCACCGAAGCCGCCGAGAGGATGCTGAACGTGCGCGTAAAGCGTGCGGTATTGAAGCCGCGGGACAGTTTCCCGACGAGCGGCATCCTGAGCTGCAAGCGGTGCCACTTTCGACGTGCGGCCGGATTGCGCAGCCAGCGGTTGAAGAGGAAGGCCGCCAGGCCGATACCGATGATCAGGTAGATGCCATCCGCGCGCATGAAATTGCTGGTGCCGATCAGCGCCTGGGTAATCCAGGGGAGCTTCCCCTTGCTCGCTTCGAACACCGCCACGACCTTCGGTACGACGAAGGTCATCAGGCCACATACGATCGCGAAGCACATGATGCTCAACACGATGGGGTAGAGCATGGCCGCCAGGACTTTCTGGCGCATACCCTCGCGGCTCTCGGTGTAGTCCGCCAGCCGCTCGAGCACGCTGTCGAGGTGGCCGGCCTGCTCACCGGCCGAAACGGTAGCGCGATAGATTTCCGGAAAGACTTTCGGAAACTCGGTGAGGCCGTTGGCGAGCGTGTGACCCTCCATCACGCGGGTCCGCACTCCCATCACGATACTCTGTATGCGCGGCTTCTCGGTCTGTTGCGAGACCGCCAATAAGGATTCCTCCAACGGAAGTCCCGCACGCACGAGCGTCGCGAGTTGGCGTGTGAAGAGCGACAGATCGGCGGCCGACACACGCCGTCCGATACTGAACGACTTCTGGCGCGTCGCTTCCTTCTGCGCCACCTCGCTGACCACCACGGGAAGCAACTGCCTCTCGCGAAGCATCTGTCGGATATGGCGCGGCGTATCGCCTTCGAGGATGCCGCTCTGCTCTTTGCCGCCGGCATCCAATGCCGTGTATTCAAACGCTCCCATTAATCCTCGCGCGTGACTCGCAACACTTCCTCGAGCGTCGACTCACCGCGCAGGACCTTGGCGCGGCCGTCGTCACGGATCGAGGGAGTCATCTTACGGGCGTGACGCTCGAGCTCCTGCTCGCTCACGCCGTCATGAATCATCGTGCGCATGGAGTCATCCACCATGATGAGCTCGTAGATGCCGGCCCGACCGCGATAACCGCCGCCCGCCGTGTCTCGCCCGGGACGGTAGAGTATCGGCGAGGGGTCTTCGGGCCGCAGGTTGAGGAGGCGGCGCTCATATTCGCCCGCCTGGAAAGGCTGCTTGGATTCGGGGCTGAGCACGCGGACCAGGCGCTGCGCCACCACGCCGATGAGGCTCGAGGACAGGAGGAAGGGCTCGATACCCATGTCGCGCAAGCGCGTTATCGCGCCGGCCGCGGTGTTGGTATGGAGCGTGGACAGCACGAGGTGACCCGTCAAGCTCGCCTGCACAGCGATCTGCGCGGTCTCGAGGTCACGGATCTCACCGATCATGACGACGTCAGGGTCCTGACGCAGAATGGCGCGCAGTCCGCGGGCGAAGGTCATCTCAACCTTCGTGTTCACCTGCGTCTGTCCGATGCCGTCGATGTAGTACTCGATCGGATCCTCGACGGTCATGATGTTCTGCGAGTTGTCGTTCAGACGCTCGAGGGCGGCGTACAGCGTGGTCGTCTTACCCGAGCCCGTGGGGCCTGTCACCAGCAGAATGCCGTGCGGTTTGTGGATCAGCTCGTCGATGAGCCCCTCGGTCTTGGGGTCCATGCCCAACGCCGTGAGATCGAGCCTGCCGGCCTGCTTGTCCAGAATACGCAGCACGACCCGCTCGCCGTGACCCGACGGAAGCGTCGAGACGCGCACGTCGACAGCACGACCAGCAATCTTGAGGCCGATGCGGCCGTCCTGCGGCAGGCGTTTCTCGGCGATATCGAGTTTGGACATCACCTTGATGCGGGATACGACCAATGGAGCAACGGCGCGCTTCGACGTCAGAACCTCGCGTAACACGCCATCGACCCGGAAGCGCACCACGAGGCGGTTCTCGAACGGCTCGATGTGAATATCCGAAGCGTTTTCCTTCACCGCCTGGGTGAGGACCGCATTGATGAGGCGGATGATCGGCGCGTCATCGTCGCTGTCGAGCAGATCCTGCTCGGGGAGATCCTGTGCAAGATGCGCCAGGTCGGTCTGCTCATCGAGGCCTTCGACGGCCTGCATCGCTTCCTGGCCGCCTTCATAGGCGCGTTGCAGGAGCATATCGAATTCAGCCTCCGTCACCCTCTCCAGCCGCAACGCGCGGCGCAGATACCGGCGCACTTCGGCGATCGCGAGCGGCGTGACGTTTTCGCGGCAAGCGCACTCCGCCACCCCGTCGACGAACTGTCTCACGACAATGCCGTGGCGCTTTGCAAACGCAAAGGACACTTTCCGCTCTGGCGGCAGTAAGGTCGTGACTGTTGCCGATTCCGGCGTGGCTACACCATCAGCCAAACCATTGGAAATCGCGTTCATCGCTGGCCTCCATCCCGGGGTGGCGAGGTTGGGGTTGTCGGAGCGGCCGTCGTTTCGGGCGCCGGCAAACCGGGCGAAGTGGTGGATTGCGGCGGGGTTGCCGGTGCAGGCGCCGCGGGCGCGGCTTGCGGGGTGAGGGAGCGCCGGTACAGGGCATCATCCGCTCGTCCCTGTGCCTGCGCGGCCTTCTCCTTCTCTTCAGGCGAGATCGGCGCGGCCTGCGTACCCGGGGGCGGTGGCGGCGGGAGAGGGGGCAGCACGGGCTGGCGCTCACCCGGGAGCAGCGGCGGGATCTCGCGGCGCTCGAAGCTCCTCTGCTGATCCTGCATGTAGTTGTATTTGAGGTCTGTCTCGTAGGCCGCCTGCGACTGGTCACGCAGGATTTTCGGCCGGATGAAGATCATGAGGTTGTCTTTCTCGGTCGTCGCGCTGCGGGTCTTGAACGCAAGCCCGATGATTGGAATGGAGCCAAGCAGCGGCACCCGCGACTCCTGTCGCTGGTTCGAATCCGTGGTCAGACCACCGAGCACCACGACACCGCCATCCTCGATGAGGACCGTCGTGGTCGCAGTGCGCTTGTTGGTGACGAGGTCGACCGCGCCCGCGGGTTTCTGGGCGATGCTGGAGCTCTCGATCGAGAGCTTCATCATCACCGCGGTGCCTTCCGGCGAGATCGTGGGGGTGACCTTCAGAATGGTACCGACCTCTTCACGCTGAATGGTCTGGAACGGGTTGACGGCGCCATTGGTGGCCGTACCCGTGTTGGAGAATTGGCCGGTCACGAAAGGCACTTCCTGTGCACTCTTGAGCTCCGCTTCCTGGTTGTCCATCGTCATGGCGGAGGGTGTTGCAATGACGTTGGTATGAGAATCGCTTTGGATGGCCCGGAGCACTGCCGCGAAGTTCAGCGACCCCGAGCCGATGCGTCCTACGCCCAGAGTGGTTCCATTCAACAGGGCAGACGTGACGCTGGTCGGGTTTTCGACCGCGGTGGCGAGATCGACGATGCTGGTTCCGCCGACGGGGCTGACAAAGCCCGCCGCCGGAACATTGGACCCCGTGCCGAAGGCCGCCCAGTTGACTCCGAGCTCCGCGTCCTTGGTAACGTCGACATCGGCAATGATGGCTTGCACCAGCACTTGCGGCCGGCGGATATCGAGCTTGTCCACGATGGCCATGATCTGGCGCATGATCTTGGGGGGCGCCGTAATGATCAGTGCGTTGTTGGCCGGGTCCGCCCAGATGAGCGAATTCTTCTCCGCCTGCGCTTGCGGCGAGGCGCCCCCGCCAGGGGCGCCGCCGCCGGCTCCCGCAGCCGCCTGGGCGATGCCCGTCATCTGCTCCTTGAGCTTCGGCGCGATCTTGTCCGCGTCGGCGTAGTGGAGGTAGCGCACTCGCGTGTCACCACCCGCCTCGAGCGGTGTGTCCAGATGGGCTATCAGAGCGCGGACGCGCAACCGCTGGTTCTGGTCGCCACTGATCAACACGCTGTTGGAACGCTCGTCAGCGACCACTTTCATGGGCGTGCCGCCTTCGGCGGCCGCCGCCGCTCCCTGGTAGAGGGAGTTCATCACACGCACGATTTCGGCCGCGGAGGCGTCGTGGAGGTTCACGATCTCCACGTCCTGATCTCCTACCTGGTCGATGCGCCGGATGATACGAATCATCCGGTTCACGTTGCTGGCGCGGTCGGAGATGATGAGGATGTTGCCCGCGGGGTAGGCGGCGAGATGGCCGTACTGCGGGATCATCGGACGTAAAATTGGGACCAGCTGCGCGGCATTGACGTTCTTGACGTCGATGACCTGTGTGACGATCTCATCGGAGGTCGCGCTCACATGGTCGGGGAGATCGATCGACGGCATCTGACGCGCGTTGGCGTCTGGCAGGATCTTCACCACGTTGCCGTCGGGCACGGCGATGAAGTCGTACACCGCGAGAATCGAAAGGAACGCCTGGTAGAACCCTTCCGGCGACATCGGCGTCGAGGACAACATCGTGACCTGCGCGCGCACCCGCGGGTCCATGATGAAGTTCTTGCCCGTCGCCGCGGCGACCGCCTCAGCGATCTGCGTGATATCCGCGTCTTTGAAATTGGGAGTAATGCGCTGCTGCGGCTGACTCAGCTGTGTGGCCTGACCAGGCTGGCCCACTCCCGGGGCCACCGGCTGCGCGGACGCAAGCGCGGCGGCGCCCAAGAGCGCCAGCGTGCCGCGTGCGAAAAAGACAAAACCTTTCACTGATGATTCCCCCGAACCGGGCATGCCGGCCTTCTACTGCGTACTGTCAGGCGGTTTGGGCTGATCCGCTCCCGGGCCCGTTCCCGGTGGGGCGGGTTGCGCCTGATCGCCCGGGTTCGCTCCGGGCGCTGCGCCGGCAATGGATTCCGCTTCCTGCGTGACCTGTGCCAGGTTCAAGACCAGATCCTGCGGCGCGCCGTTCCGTGTGACCGTGACGTGTGCCTCAGGGGACGAACCCAGAGTGCGAAAAATCTCCTGGCCATGTTCGGGATCGTCGAGCGGTGTTCCATTGATCGCCGTGACGAGATCGCCGGGACGCAGACCGAGGCGCACGAACGCCTGGCGATTGCGGCCTGGATAAACGCGATAGCCTGTCTGCTTGCCGTTCGCGAACACCGGTTGCGGCCGCATCACGTCAGCCAGGAGGCTGGGCTGTTCCGTAATGAGCTTGCGCATGCGGTCCGCTACGGGGCTTTCCGTGTTCAGCACCGCGGCTGACGGAGGCGCGCCACCCGCCGCCACCTGCCGGGGTAGGAACAACGTCTCCAGCTGTCCCGCGCGTTCGATCACGACGCGATCGCTATAGACCAAATGAAGCTTTGCACCACCCGGTATGTTGTCGCCGACGGCAAACACTTTGGCGCTGGCGCTGGTCTGTCCGAGGATAGCCAGACCGTTTTGAGGGTCCTCGGCGCTTATAATTCCTGTGAGGACCAGAGGTATTTTCGATTGCGGCGCGTCGTGCGGGTCACCCGGGGCCGCCGTCACCGCTGCGGTGCCGAAGAGGTGCGCATTTGTGACTGCGGCTACGTTTACCGAGTGTCGGGGTACAGCGACGGGCGTGTTCGCTCCCATCGAGGGAGCACGGCTCGCGCCACCCAGACCCGTCAAAATGACTGCCGCTTGCACCGCCAGGAGCACCGCAAGCGTCCACGTGGCAATGCGGGGCCCGTGCGCAAGCAGAAGTGTGCGCCACTTCTCGGGTGCGGGGAGTCCTTCGAGCCATGAAGCAGCATTCATCGGTGCAATAAGGTCCTGTGACCAGGGG
>DATBCZ010000090.1:0-5827 GCA_036270175.1 Steroidobacteraceae bacterium
CCTCGACAGTAGTGGGGGCCGTGGTCTCGTTCTGTTGGCCACCGAAAAAAATGGTGCCACCGATGACCACCACAAAAACCAGGACTGCGAATAGGCGCGACAGGATGCTCATGACGCGCGCCCCTTGGGGCGATGGGGCAGCCCACGATGGGCTAGAAGATAATCGCACACCTCGCGCACCGCACCATGGCCTCCGGGCAGCTTGGTGATCAGGTGCGCCGCATGGCGCGCCTCATTGTGCGCATCCGCGACGGCGAACGCGAGCGCGACCGTGCGCATGACCGGGATGTCCGGCAGATCATCGCCCACGCAGGCGCACTCCGCAGGCTCGATCTTCAGCCGGGCACATAACTTCTCGAGGACTGCGACCTTATTCTTGACGCCCTGGAACACGTGGCTTATGCCGAGCTCGCGGCAACGGACGTCGACCATCTTCGACTTGCGGCCCGAGATCACGGCAACCTCGATCCCAGCCTTCGCGACCTGTTGGATTCCCAGGCCGTCGCGGACGTGGAACAGCTTGAGCGCCTCCCCGCGCGGCCCGAAGTGCAGGCGACCATCGGTCATAACGCCATCGACGTCCAATACCAACATACGAATGGCGGCGGAGTGTTTTCTTGGCATGAGCGGCGGCGTGTTCGTCGAGGCCTAGACGACGCCGGCGCGAAACAGATCGTGCACGTTCAGCGCGCCAACGAGGCGGCCGTGTTCGTCGGTGACCGGCAGGGCCGTGATCCGGTAGACCTCCATCAGGTGCACGGCCTCGGCGGCCAGTTCCCGCGGACCGATGGTCTTGCAGTTTGGCGTCATCACTGCGCTCATCAGCGTCGAGTGCACATCCAACTGCTTGTCGAAGGTGCGTCGCAGGTCTCCGTCCGTGAACACTCCGAGGACGCGGTCGTCCGGGCTCACGATCACCGTCATCCCGAGACCCTTGCGCGACATCTCGAGCAGGCCATCACGCAGCTTCTCGCCCGGTGAGGTCTTTGGGATCGCTGTGCCGCTTCGCATCAAGTCCTCAACGTGCAGCAAGAGCTGCCGCCCGAGGCTGCCGCCCGGATGGGAGCGGGCGAAGTCCTGCTTCGTGAAACCACGGGCCTCGAGCAACGTGACGGCTAGTGCGTCGCCCATCGCGAGCGTCGCAGTCGTGCTCGCTGTCGGCGCCAGGTTCAATGGGCAGGCTTCTTCTGCCACGCTCACGTCCAGCGTGACGTTGGCCGCGCGCCCCAGCGTCGAGTCGGTTTTTCCGGCCATGACAATGAGGGGTACCGCGAGCCGCTTCAGATGCGGTAGCAGCATGACCAGTTCCGGGGTCTCGCCCGAATTTGACAGTGCCAACACGACGTCCGTGCGGGTGATCATCCCCAGGTCGCCGTGGCCCGCTTCCGCCGGATGGAGGAAGAAAGCCGGCGTCCCGGTGCTGGCCAGGGTGGCGGCGATTTTCCGTGCTACGTGGCCGGATTTTCCCATGCCGGTCACCACGACCCGACCCTTGCAACCCAGGCATAGCCGGCAGGCCTCGACGAACATGGCGTCGATCCGCGCCAGCAACCCCTCGACCGCACGGGCCTCGATGCCCAAAGCGCGGCGTCCCGAGGTCAGGAGCGGCTCGGTATCGTCGGCGGGTGGGTTGGCGGCTGTGTTCATGGGATACGGGCGCTTAACGAGACAGCATGGAGGCGATTGAATTCCTTGACCATCCTCAATTATAGGCGTGCCCGTCTCTCTCGGTACGGTGGCTCGGCCGTAATCCTCACTTCAAGACCTGCAGGCCCGTCACTTACCGATTAATATCCCGGCGCATGACTCCTGAACAAATCGCACAGCTCATCCGCACGGCCCTCCCCGAGGCGCAAGTGCAAGTCGAATCGGACGACAACACGCATTTCGCCGCACGCATCATTTCGCGTGAATTCGTCGGCAAACGCGCCATCGCCCGCCACCAGCTCGTCTACAAGGCGCTCGGCGAGCGCATGGGACGGGAAATCCACGCGCTCTCGATCGAAGCGCTCACTCCCGAAGAATCGGGCCAGAGCTGACATGGACAAGCTGCAGATCCAGGGGGGAGTGCCCCTAGAGGGAGAGGTGCGCATTTCAGGCGCGAAAAACGCCACGCTTCCCATTCTTGCGGCCGCACTGCTCGCTGACGATCCGGTGATGGTGGCTAACGTGCCGCATCTCAAGGACGTCACGACGACTGTGGAATTACTCGGTCGGATGGGCGCCACTGTCACTATCGACGAGCGTATGCGCATCGAAGTCGACGGCTCCACGGTGAAGGAGTGCTTCGCGCCTTACGAGCTCGTGAAGACCATGCGTGCTTCGATTCTCGTGCTCGGGCCGCTCGTGGCGCGCTTCGGTAGCGCCGATGTATCACTGCCGGGTGGCTGCGCCATCGGTGCGCGGCCAGTGAACATTCACGTGGCGGGCCTGCAGGCGATGGGAGCGGATATCACCATCGAAGGGGGTTACATCAGGGCGCGCGCCTCGAAGCTGAAGGGCGCCCGGCTCGTGCTCGACACGGTGACGGTCACGGGCACGGAAAATCTTATGATGGCGGCGACACTCGCCGACGGCGAGACGATCATCGAGAACGCCGCTCGGGAACCCGAAGTCGTCGACCTGGCCAATTTTCTCATCGCCATGGGCGCGAAGATCCAGGGCGCGGGCACCGACAAGATCGTCGTGCAGGGCGTGAAGCGGCTCCGCGGAACGACCTATGAAGTGCTGCCCGATCGGATCGAGAGCGGTACTTACCTCCTCGCCGGCGCGATCACGCGCGGTCACGTGAGGATCAAGAACACGCGGCCTGACCACCTCGACGCCGTACTCGCCAAGCTCGAGGAAGCTGGAGCGAAGATCGGAGTGGGCGACAACTGGATCGATGTCGATATGCGCGGGCGCCGGCCGAAATCCGTGGATGTCCGCACTGCGCCGTACCCCGCGTTCCCCACCGACATGCAGGCGCAGTTCGCTGCCTTGAACACGGTCGCCGACGGGGTTGGAACGATAATAGAGACAATATTCGAGAACCGCTTCATGCATATGCTGGAGATGCGGCGTCTCGGAGCTGAGATCCGTCTCGAGGGCAACACCGCAATCATCCGGGGCGTGGAGAAGCTCACGGCGGCGCCGGTGATGGCTACCGACCTGCGCGCCTCCGCCAGTCTCGTACTAGCCGGCCTCGTGGCTGAAGGGCAGACTGACATCGAGCGGATCTATCACATCGATCGCGGCTATGAGGCGATCGAGGAGAAGCTCGCGCAGCTCGGGGCACAGATCAAGCGAGTCCCGAATTGATCTGAAATGACATCCCGTGTCGGACGCGTCTGACTGCGGATCGTCATCGTTGCGTCGTAGACTATTCGTCTGGCGTTTGCGGCAAATGGCGTGGCAGGAGAAGTTATGCGTATCGGCATGATTGGATTGGGGCGCATGGGCGCCAACATGGTGCGTCGGCTCATCAAGGGTGGCCACGAATGCGTCGTCTATGATCGCTCGGCCGATGCCGTAAAGGCGTCCGTGGGACAAGGCGCGAAGGGAGCGAGCTCGCTCGCCGAGCTCGTGGCCGGCCTCACCGCACCGCGCTGCGTCTGGATCATGGTGCCGGCAGGAATCGTCGACTCCGTCATTGCGGAGCTGCGGCCCCTGATGAAGAAGGACGACATCCTCATCGACGGCGGTAACTCGCACTATCACGAGGACATCCGCCGCTCGAACAAACTGCGCGCCGAAGCCGGTATTCATTATGTGGATGTTGGCACCAGCGGCGGTGTGCTCGGTTTCGAAGACGGCTACTGCCTGATGATCGGCGGCGACGCGAGCGCTTTCAAAACCCTCGAGCCGATTTTCGCGACCCTGGCTCCCGGCAACCAGTTGCCGAAGGCGGGTCAGACTGCGGCCCAGATGGGCTATATCCACTGTGGCGCCTCCGGCGCCGGCCATTTCGTGAAGATGGTCCACAACGGCATCGAGTATGGTCTCATGGCCGCCTATGCGGAGGGACTCAACATCCTGAAGCACGCCGATGCGGGCCTGCAGAAGTCGGCAGCCGATGCCGAGACCGCTCCCCTCAACAATCCCGAGTTGTATCAGTACCAGCTCGATATCGGTGCGATCACCGAAGTCTGGCGTCACGGCAGTATCATTTCATCGCGCCTGTTGGATCTCACGGCGCAGGCGTTGGTCGCGGACCCGCAGCTGCGGCAGTTCGGCGGTCGCGTCTCCGATTCCGGGGAAGGCCGCTGGACGGTGCAGGCCGCCATCGAAGTGGGCGTGCCGGCCAATGTGTTGAGCGCGGCGTTGTACTCGCGGTTCGATTCGCAAGGACGGGCGGAATACGCCGACAAGCTGTTGTCGGCGATGCGGCTCGGCTTTGGCGGACACCTCGAGAAGAAGTCATGACGGAGCGCCGGGACTCCGACGCGATCGTGTTGTTCGGGGCGAGCGGCGATCTGTGCTACCGCAAGATCTACCCGTCGTTATATGACCTCGTGAAACGAGGTCTCCTGTCGGTGCCCGTGATAGGTGTGGCGCGGGCCGGCTGGAAGCAGGAAGAGTTTGTCGCGCACGTGCGCAAGAGCATGGAGGAGTTCGTGCCGCAGCGCACCGAGGACGTGGTCGCGCGTTTCCTCGGCCTCCTCAAGTACGTCGACGGCGACTATAGCCAGCGCTCCACGTTCGACTCGCTCCGCAAGACGTTGGGTGACGCGCAACGTCCGCTGAATTATCTGGCGATTCCGCCGAGTGTTTTTCCGGTGGTCATCGAGCACCTGGGTAACACTATGTCCGCGGGGATGCGGGTGGTGATCGAGAAGCCCTTCGGGCGGGACCTGAAGTCCGCGGAATCGCTCAACCAGATCCTGCTCAAGCGGTTTCCCGAGTCGAGCATATTTCGGATCGACCACTACCTCGGCAAGGAGGCGGTGCAGGGTCTGCTGTATTTCCGCTTTGCCAACTCGTTCCTCGAGCCCGTCTGGAATCGCAATTACGTCGCCAGCGTGCAGATCACGATGGCCGAGAAGATGGGCATGAATGGCCGCGGTAAGTTCTACGAGGAAGCCGGCGCCATCCGCGATGTCATGCAGAATCACTTGCTGCAGATTCTCGCCTTCCTGACACTCGAGCCGCCGGTGAACCCGGGTGGCGAAGCGCTGCGCGACGAGAAGGTGAAGGTGTTGAAGTCCATCCGTCCGTTGCGGCCACAGAACGTCGTTCGTGGGCAATTCCGCGGCTACCGCCAGGAGAAGGGTGTCGCACCGGACTCGAAGGTGGAGACGTTCGCCGCCATGCACCTGGAGGTCGACTCGTGGCGCTGGGCTGGCGTACCGTTCTACATGCGGGCCGGCAAGAATCTTCCCGTGACCGCAACGGAGGTGGTCGTCGATCTGCGGCCGCCGCCGACACACGTGTTTGGCAATCTAGGTCCCGAGCAACCCAACTACTTGCGTTTCCGCGTCAGTCCCGACATCGCAATTGCACTCGGAGCGCATGCAAAAAAGGTCGGGCCTCACATGCAGGGGCGCGAGGTGGAGTTGTTCGTATCACAACAGCAGGCCGACGAGATGGATGCCTACGCGCGGCTCATCAGTGAGGCGCTCATTGGCGATACGTCACATTTCGCGCGACAGGACGAGGTGGAAGCCGCTTGGGCGATCATCGATCCGGCCCTCGGACTCGACACGCGACCGTACGAGTACACGCCGGGGACCTGGGGTCCGGCCGAGGCGGACCAACTCATCAGCGGTCCCTGCAGCTGGCACAACCCCGGCAGCGACGCGCACAACTGGACGCGCGCCTGCGCGCCGTTGGAAATGACGAGGTTCGC
>DATBCZ010000091.1:0-7546 GCA_036270175.1 Steroidobacteraceae bacterium
TCACAAATCACGAACTGGCTCCGCACCTGTCGTTTCTCGACATGGGAGGCCACGGCTACGCGACCGTTCGCGCCTCCGCCGACGCGTGGGAGTGCGAGTTCGTCTGTGTCCCGCGCCCTATCGAGCCGATAACCCGCCGCGACGGCGGCCCACTTCTCTACCGGGTCGTCCACCGCACGCCGTTGTGGAGCAAGGGCGAACGCCCGCAAATCGAGCAACGCGTCGTGGAGGGGAATCCGGCGTTGTCCCTCTGAGCCGCGGGGAACGGACCCGTCACTTCAGCAAGCCGATGCGAAACGCGCCGGCTTGTACGAGAATCAGGCCCCCTCAACTTCTGCGGTCACGTCGGTATGAAAAAAACTTTAGGCCCATCACCTTGGGCCGCCGCGGCCTGCGCAACCACCGTCATCGCACTCGGAGTCCCGGGCCTGGCGCGGCCGGCGCAGGCTGAGCAAGTTACACAAACCGTCGATCCCGCCATCGCCTCTGCCGTGAAGGCGATCTCCCCGGCGCGGGTGCAGGCGGATATCGAGAAGCTCGTGAGCTTTGGCACACGATCAACGCTCTCGGCGCAGGATAAGACCGCCATCTCCGCGGGACACGGTATCGGTGCCGCGCGGGAGTGGCTCAAAACCCAGCTCGAGGCTTACTCGCAGGAGTGCGGTGGCTGTCTCGAAGTGAAAACCGATGAGTTCATCCAACCGGTCGGGGCCAGAGTGCCCCAGCCCACGACGCTCACCAACGTCTATGCGATCCTGAAAGGCTCGGATCCGGAGTCGGCCAAGCGTATCGTGCTCGTCACCGGACATTACGACTCTCGCAACACCAACGTGTTGGATACGTCAGGCGCTGCACCCGGAGCGAACGACGACGCCAGCGGCGTGGCGGTCAGTCTCGAGAGCGCCCGCGCGCTGAGCAAGTTGAAATTCCGCGCGACTATCATCTTTCTGACAGTCGCCGGTGAGGAACAGGGTCTGGATGGCGCCAGGCATTTTGCGCAGATGGCCAAGGAAGCAGGTTGGAACATCGAAGCGGTGCTGGACGACGACATCGTGGGCGGCGACAAGAGCCCCGGACAACAGGCCGACATCGTGCGCGTGTTCTCCGAGGGGATGCCGTCCGCGGCCGACGAGAAACAGTTGCGGGCTATCCGCGGACTCGGTGCTGAAAGCGATTCGATCTCGCGTGAACTGGCGCGCTATGTAGTTGAAGTGGGTGGCGCCTACTCTCCAGGCGTGAAGCCGCTGCTCGTCTTCCGTCTCGACCGCTATCTGCGTGGGGGCGACCATTCGGCATTCAACGATCAGGGGTTCGCGGCGGTGCGCTTCACGGAGTACCGCGAGAATTTCAATCATCAGCACCAGGACGTGCGTTCGGAAAACGGGATCGAATACGGCGACACGCTCAAATTCGTGGATTTCGGGTACGTGGCGCGGGTTGGTCGCCTGAACGCCGCGGCTTTGGCAGCGCTTGCCGCGGCGCCCGCACCGCCTCCCGCCGTAAAGGTGGTAACGACCAATCTGGATAACAACACGACGCTGAAGTGGGGGGCGTCGGCGGGCGCGAGCGGCTACGAGGTGATCTGGCGCGAGACGAGTGCCCCCACCTGGGAGCATGTGAAGAGCGTCGGCGACACCACCACGACGACGCTGGAGATCTCGAAGGACAACGTGATTTTTGCCGTGCGTGCGGTGGACAAGGCCGGCCACAAGAGCCTCCCCGTCGTTCCGGCGCCGGAGCGCTAGCTTATACAGTACTCTCCCCGTGGCCGCCCTGGATGGACACGGCGGCCACGGGTCTCCTACGCTTGCGATCCGGCCGCAACCGCCCGATGACACCGTGAACGCGCATCCGCGCCCGTACTATTACCTCGAAAACTTCACCGTGGCGCTAGAGTGGCTCCGCAGTCGCTATCGCGAGTTGCTTTCCGACGAAGAGCGAGGCTTTATCGCCGACTTCGCCCGGCTACCGATCGAGTCCGCCGCGTTGGTGGTCCGGATGATCATGCGCCAGGGCGACCTCTTCCGGACCAGCAAGCTCAACTACGCTGAGATCGGTTGTCCGCGGCAAGCGGCAGTTCCTCTGATCGAGCGGGGCTGGCTCGACCCCCACCCCGACGTCAGTTTCCCGAATCTGTGTCGGCTCCTGCGCAAAGCAGAGCTCTGGAGTGCCCTGGGGTTGCGGGGCGCGGCAAGGTCGGTGCGCAAAGCGGAGTTGATACCGCTCGTCGGCGAGATCGCCGAGGAGACGCGGCCGCTGGACGCATGGTGGCCGCAGGCGCCCGATGCGATCTTCCATGTCCGGATCGCCCCCCTGTGCGACCGTTTGCGCCTCATGTTCTTCGGTAACTTCCACCAGACCTGGTCCGAGTTCGTGCTCGCGGATCTCGGGATCTTCCGCTACGAGAAAATCCACCTGGATGAAACCGCCCGCGCGTTCCAGACACGGCGGCAAGTCGAGCAATTTCATGCAATCTATCGCTGCCGCGAGTTGCTTCGCGCCGGCACGGCGCTGGAAGACGTGTTGGCAGCGATGCCACCACCCCTGTCCGACAGTGCCGGGCGCGAGGCAAGCCACGGCGAAAGCGCGGCGCCGAACGCCGCCGTGATCGCGGGCGGCAACGCCTGGATCGAAGCCAAGCGCGCCAAACTCCTTTTCGCGATTGCCCAACTCCACGAGAAGTCACAACAGCTTCCCGAGGCTCTCGACATCTACAGAAACTGTCAGCACCCCGAAGCCCGTATCCGTACTATCAGAGTCCTGGAAAAGCTCGAGCGCCTTGCGGAAGCCGCCGCTCTCCTCGCGCAGGTACACCAAGCGCCCGCCAGCGAGCTCGAGGCCCAACTGTCCGCCCGCATTCTGCCGCGCCTGAATCGCAAGTTAGGCATGGCCGAACAACGGCGGCCGCCGCAGGCGCGCACCCCCTTACGCTCCTGGACCGACCTCGAGTTGGAATTGCCCTACCCCGACCCGCCGCAACGGGTGGAACTGGTGGTGAGCGCGCACCTCAGCACCCCGCAAGCCCCGGTTCTCTACGTCGAGAACACCTTGCTCAATTCACTGTTCGGACTGTTGTGTTGGAGTGCGATCTTCACGCCGCTGCCTGGAGCTTTCTTCCACGAGTTCCACGCGGCGCCCGCGGACCTCCTGGAAGCCGACTTTCGCCAGCGCCGCTCCGCGGCCTTCGCCGCATGCTTGTCGCAACTCGACAGCGGCATCTACCGCGACAGCATATTGCGCACTTTCGAGGCCAAGGCCGGCATACAATCGCCGTTCGTCCCCTGGGGCGCTCTGACCCGACAGGAGCTGGAGCTGGCGCTCGATTGCATCCCACCCGCGCATCTGCAGAAGTTCTTCGAGCGGCTGCTCGCCGACGTGCGTGCCAATCGCAGCGGCCTGCCCGACCTGATTCAGCTCTGGCGCGACGAACACCGCTATCGGCTCATCGAGGTGAAAGGCCCCGGCGACCGGCTGCAGGATAACCAGATCCGCTGGCTGAACTTCTGTCTCGCACAGGACATCCCCGTCGCCGTCTGTAAAGTCAAATGGCAGGCCGTGCCCTCATGACTTACACGGTCTCCGTGCGAGCGCTGTGCGAGTTCACCGCAAAGGCAGGCGATCTGGATCGCCGCTTTACCCCGTCACCGTCCGCCCAGGAAGGCATGGAGGGACATTCGACCATCGCCGCACGCCGCCCCGCGGGCTACGAAAGAGAGATCACGCTCGAGAGTGATTACCAGGAGCTCCACGTGCGCGGGCGCGCGGACGGCTATGACCCCGCGGCCAACCAACTCGAGGAGTTCAAGACCTACCGCGGCAACCTGGAGCGCATGCCCCAGAATCATCGGGCGCTCCACTGGGCACAGCTGCGGATCTACGGCGCGATGTTGTGCAGGAAGCGAGCCCTGCAGGAGATTCGACTCGCCCTCGTTTACTTCGACATCGCGACCGAGCACGAGACGGTGCTCGTGGAGCACCACTCCGCCGCCTCTCTGGAGAGCGATTTCGTCGCCCACTGCGAGCGGTTCAACGAATGGGCCCGCCAGGAAACCGCGCACCGGAGCGCGCGCGATGCGGCTCTGGCGACGCTGCGATTCCCGTTTCCTGAGTTCCACTCGGGGCAGCGCGAGCTCGCGGAGGCCGCTTATAAGACGATGCGTCGCGGTGGCGCTCTCCTGGCACAGGCGCCGACCGGCATCGGCAAAACACTGGGCACGGTCTTTCCCGCACTGAAGGCCATGCGCGCCGACGGACTCGACCGGCTTTTCTACCTGTCAGCCAAAACACCGGGCCGGCGGCTGGCGTTGGATGCCCTGGAGCACATTGATCGCAATTCGCTCGAGCGCCCGCTGCGAGTACTGGAACTCGTGGCGCGCGACAAGGCCTGCGAGAACCCTGACAAGGAATGCAACGGAGACTCCTGTCCGCTTGCCAAGGGCTTCTATGACAGGCTCGCCGCCGCACGCGCGGCGGCCGTCCAACATGGAGTACTCGACCAACCCGCGCTGCGTGAGATCGCCCTCGCGCATGGGATCTGTCCCTATTATCTCGGGCAGGAGCTCATGCGCTGGTCGGACGTGGTCGTGGGAGACTACAACTATTACTTCGACTCGAGCGCTCCCCTATATGCCCTGACGGGCACTAACCAATGGAGGGTCGGCATTCTCGTCGACGAAGCCCACAACCTGATCGAGCGGGCGCGCAAGATGTATTCGGCCTCTCTCGAGCGTGCGACGCTCGAGGCGGTGCGATTCGGGGCACCCATGATGTTGAAAGGCGTCCTGGACAGGGTTGCGCGCGCCTGGGACACAATGTTGGAGGGACAGAGCGAGGTCTATGGTGCCTACGACGAAGTGCCCGAGGGTTTTCTGGGTACCCTGGAACGCTCGGTCGCGGCGATCACGGAACTCGTAGCCGAACGACCGGAGATGATCGCCACCGAAGTGGAGGAATTCTATTTCGAGGCGATGCGCTTCTGCACTCTCGCCGCCTCACTGGATACTGACACCCTGTTCGATATCTCCAAGGCGGAGCAGTCCACACTTTGCTTGCGAAACGTCATCCCGCGGCGCTTCCTGGCGCCCCGTTGGTCGGCAGCGCATGCGGCGGTACTCTTCTCCGCAACTTTGAGCCCGCCCGAATTTCATCTCGATGTCCTGGGACTGCCGGCGCAGAGCCGCCGCATCGACGTGCAGTCGCCATTCAGAGCTGACCAACTCTCGGTACGCGTAGTGCGCTCCATCTCGACCCGCTGGCGCGACCGGGCCGCGTCGGTGCAGCCCATAGTCCGTCTCATGGGAAGCCAGTTCGAGGCACAACCCGGCAACTACCTCGCCTTCTTCAGCAGTTTCGACTACCTGCAACAGGTCGCCACGCGTTTCGCACAGCAGAACCCGAACACTCCCATCTGGCTGCAGGAGCGTGGCATGTCAGAAGGTGAGCGCACCGGCTTTCTGCAGCGGTTCACCCCCGACGGACGCGGTATCGGCTTTGCGGTCCTCGGCGGCGCTTTTGGCGAGGGGATCGATCTACCCGGAACGCGCCTCATCGGCGCCTTCATCGCGACGCTGGGAATGCCGCAGGTGAGTGCGGTGAATGAGGAAATGCAGCGTCGCATGGAAGCGCGATTCGGTGCTGGATATGCCTACACCTATCTATATCCAGGCCTGCAGAAAGTCGTGCAGGCTGCGGGACGCGTGATCCGCACAACGGAGGATCGCGGGGCGGTGTATCTCATGGACGAGCGCTTCGCGCAAAACAACGTGCGCAGACTCCTGCCACGCTGGTGGCAGGTCGAGGCCGCTTCAGCCCAGGCATTCAAGCTGACGGCGCAACCCTGAGCGGCGTTTCGCGGCCCTGTGCCGATGACAGGGCCGCGAACTCCTGGATCAGCCAGTCGATAAACACCCGCACTCGCGGCGAGAGCTGGCGACCGTGCGGATATAACAGCGACACCGGCGTCGGCGACGGCCGGTAGTCCTGCAAGACCTCGACCAGCGTGCCCGCCGCCAGTTCGGCGGCCAGGTGATAAGTTGGCACCTGGATGAGCCCCAGGCCACGCCTCGCAGCCGCCACCATGGTCTCCGCCGCCGTCACTGAGACCGCCACGGCCGGCGTCAGATGACGAGGCTTGCCGCCGACAGTGAACTCCAGCGGCAAGACGTGACCGCTGGCCGAGGAAACGAAAGCGACCATGCGATGCCTGTCGAGGTCGTCGAGGGTACGCGGCTCGCCATGGCGCTCGATGTAGATCGGGCTGGCGAAGGTCCCCTCCTCCAGTAGGGCGACTCGACGCGCCACCATGCCGCTGCTCGCCAACTCCCCCACTCTCAACACGCAGTCAACGCCCTCCTTGACCAGGTCGACCAGCCGATCCCCCTCACCGATGACGAGCTTCAAATCTGGATATCGCTCGAGGAAGCGCGGCAGGCCCGGCAACATGAAGTGGCGAGCCAGCGTGCCGTGAACGTCGATATGGAGAATGCCACTCGGCTTCGCACCCGAGAAAGCGGCTTCTCCCTCCTCGATGTCGGTCACGACCTTTACGCAATGACGGTAGTAAGCATCGCCGTCGAGAGTGGGCGCGACATGCCGGGTCGTACGTTGCAGAAGACGAACGCCCAGACGTGCCTCCAGTTGCTTCACCACCTCTGTGGCCGTCGAGCGGGGCACCGCCAGATCCCGCGCGGCAAGGGAAAAACTGCGCCGCTCGACTCCCCGGGTAAAGAGACGCATGGCATCGATGCGGTCCATGAGGCCCGGCCTATTGTTCGTAGAAGTCGAATTATATTGCCATAATTTGGGTGATTATCTCCGCGAATTGAATAGCTATTCTGCCTCCCGCCGGCAAGAGGGTCGGCGGGCACAAGGGGAACGAAATGAGTGAGCAGAACGGCAAAGTAGCCATTGTTACAGGCGCGTCGCGCGGCATTGGGTCCGCCGTCGCGGAGCGGCTCGGACGCGACGGTTTTTCGGTCGTCGTGAATTTTTCCGGTAGCGCCGAGGCCGCGGACGCGTTGGTGCGCAAAATTACCGAGGACGGCGGCCGTGCGCTGGCCGTGAAAGCGGATGTCAGCGATCCCGGTGCCGTCCGCGAGATGTTCGAGACCACTGTCGCGAAGTTTGGCGGTGTCGATGTGCTGGTCAACAACGCAGGCGTCATGACAGTGTCCAACCTTGCCGACACCGACGACGCCTCCTTTGATCGCCAGATCGCGATCAACCTGAAAGGCACATTCAACACGCTGCGCGAAGGCGCCAAGCGCTTACGCTCGGGTGGCCGCATCATCAACTTCTCTTCGAGCGTCGTTGGGCTTTTGCAACCGACATACGCTGTCTATGCCGCTACGAAGGCCGGCGTGGAGGCGATCACCAGCGTGCTCGCCAAGGAGCTACGGGGTCGCAACATCACTGTTAACGCCATAGCGCCGGGACCGACCGCCACAGACCTATTCCTGAAGGGCAAGCCTCAGGCGGTGATCGATCATCTTGCGAAGTTGGCTCCGCTGGAGCGATTGGGCGCGCCGGACGATATCGCCCGCGCGGT
>DATBCZ010000092.1:0-5791 GCA_036270175.1 Steroidobacteraceae bacterium
GGACGGGAGGGACCCGAACCCTCACTTCAATCGTCGCTGGATCTTCCGCAGGCCGGGCGGCATCAGGACACACGCCGCAACCCAAACACTAGCCGTCTTACTCACGGAATCACCTCCCACTAAAGTTTCGCGTGCAACTCAACGCCCACCCACCGCGGCTCACCCATCCCGTCATACCCGATCGAGCCGTTGCTGTTGACGTTGACGCTCGTCGTGTACTGCTTGTCGAAAACGTTGCGCCCGACGAAGTCGAGCTCAAAACGCTTGCTCGGCGAGACGATTCCAACGCCAGCGTCCGTCAGGCCGTAGGCGCCCTGAATGCCGTACCGCGACAGGTTGTTATCGAAGTCCTGCTGGCTGCGATACACATTGGCCGCCCAGAAGTGCGCTTCGTAGCCGTTGACGATCGTCTGGTGGAAGTCGACTTCGACAGTCGACGTAAAGCGGGGCGCGCCGACGATCTGGCGTCCGGTGTTGTCGCAAGTGGTGGTGCTCGATTTGACGTTGAGCTCGTTCGGGCAGGTCGCCTGGCTCCAGTCCTGGTAGACGGCGTGGTTGTACACCACGCCGTAATTGAAGCTCAGCCAACGGGTCGGCAGATACGTGCCCTCCACTTCCACACCACGCGCAATGATCTCGGGAATGTTGCCCAGGATGGCTTGGTAGTACAGCGTCCCGTTATTCTTTAACGCCGTAGTCGCTGGGTCGAACACTTCGGTCGTCTGCTGATAGTTGCGCACCCGCGTCTGGAAAAGATTGGCGTCGATCTGCAGCGTATCGTGCAAAAGCTGACTCTTGATGCCGAGCTCGTAGTCGAGGGTTTTCTCCGGCGCGACGTTCGCCCGCGCGCCACTGGTCGTAAACTGGACCGAGCCGGATTTCTGGCCGGCGGCCGCCGACGCGTAGAGCATCGTGCGGTCCGTCAATTTGTACGTCGGGCTGAACAGCCAGGACGTGGCGTAAGCATGGATGGGGGTGCCGGTGACCGTCGGATATATCGGGCCGATGGTCGTCGTGCGGATATTGTTCGCCGAAGCGATCTGCAGCGGCGTGGCGCCCAGACTTTGCCCGAGGGCGGTGAGGTTGTTGAGGGGCGTGTCATTGATGAAGTCCGCCGCCGCCGTCGAGGTGCTGCTCTTGTCCTCGTAAGTCTCGCGAACACCGAAAGTCAGTGTGCCACGGTCGGTGAAGTGCCAGTTCGCCTGGCCGAATGCCGCATAGCTCTTGGTGTCAGGTGTGATCTTGTTCGTGACGTAGACGTTGTGCAGCGACGCCTGCAGCAGTTCCTGGCCTGCGGCGGTGTTGGACAACACGTTGTAATCGCCGTTTCCGGACGAGAAGGCACCGGAATCCTGGCCGTAGAGCGTCCGGCTGGTCGACTGATTCCAGAAGTGCAGGAAGTACAGGCCCGCCTGGTAGTCGAATGCCTCATTGACGGTCTGAGTCACCCGAAACTCGTGCGATTCCTGGCCCGTGGTGAGATGAGTACCGCCCCAGCCGGTGTCGAATTGTGTCTGCTGGGAATCGTTCTTGGCGTCGAAATCATAGCTGCGCCAGCCACTGATCAGGGTCAGCGCCAGATCGCCACTCAACTTCCAGTTCAAAGTCGCGCTGACACCCTGGTTGCGCGTCAGTACCGGGAGGTTGTGGTAGAGGTTTTCCTGATCCCAGGAGCCCACGATGGGTTGATACCCGCCGAAGTAATCCCGCTGGAATATGCTGGTATAGGTGTTTGTACCCGTGTTCTGTTGCGCCACTTGGGCGGCGGTGGTCGGCACTCCGGTGCCACCGACCGTGGTGACGCGCGGCGTTCCTGCCGCATTGTTGTAGTTTGTCAGAACCTCTATGACGGGTTTCGTGTTGCTACGCTCGTTGGATTCGGCGTAGTCGGCGTTGATGAGAGCCGAGAAACCCTCAAAGGGGGTGAACAGGAATTGCACACGCCCGCCGGCCCGGTTCTTCTCGTTCGTCGTTCCGCCATCGGGGCCGGTATTGGTGATAAAGCCGTTTTCCTTATCGAAGAACGAGGAAACACGATACGCGAGCACACCGTCGATAATGCCGTCGGTGAAAGAACCGTTAGCGAGACGGGCGTTGCGCTCGCCTACGGCGAAATTTGCGGCTCCTTGGGGCGTGAATGCAGGCGCTTGAGTGACGAAACTCACGGCCCCGACGGTAGTGTTCTTTCCCAACAAAGTGCCCTGGGGTCCGCGCAGCACCTCGATCCGATCGAGATCGGTGAAGTCCTGATAGGTCATGCCCGGGTGAGTCAGGTAGATGCCGTCGACGAGCACGCCGACGGATGCCTCGAGAGCATCGTTACCGGCGGACTTACCGAGACCGCGAAGCGCTATACCCGTGCGCCTCGAGTTAGGCGTGGTCGCCTGCAGTCCCGGAGCCTTCTGCGTCAGATCCTGGATGCTGACGGTACCGTCACGGGTTAGCGCGTCGGACTGAATGACGGTGATGGGAATGGGAACGTCTTGAGAGGATTCCTCGCGATTGCGCGAGGTGACAATGACCTCACTGATGCCTTCGTCGCTTGCGGAAGCATCGGGTGCGGCGTCAGCGGCGCCGGAGTCTGCAGTTGCGCCAGCACCGGCACTCGCCTCCGCGGCGGTATGGGCTCCCGAAGCAGCGATCGCGCTCCCCGACGGTAACGCGCACGCCAGTGCGCCGCCGCCCAAAGCTACAACACCTAAGATCCCCCAACGCCGCTCCCAACGAACAACGCGCCGGTCCGCCAGCGATCGGTCTGCCGACCCTTTGATATTCATCGATGCTCAGTTCAACAATTGAAACGAGCACGACTCAAAGCACGGCTTATGCCAACCGCCAGGGCACGCCGGGAAACGACGTTAGCTCACGGAATTACTTGGAAATTAAGTTGCGCCGCGCGCGCGCAGGCGGCGCGCGGGCAGTTGCCACACGCGGCGCCTGCTGCTGCTGTAGCAACATCGATCCGGCGGATTGTCTCCATCGAAACATCGCGGTTATAAATTGTGACCGCGCGCTCTGCCCTACCCCGAAAGCTTCTCCGCCTTCGAAGCACGACTCGACCGAATATTCTGTGTCGCGAGCATCCGCTCGAGCTCCACGGCCGGTACCGGACGCGAATGCAGGTAGCCCTGCGAGTAGTCGCATCGCAGCCGGCGGAGCAACTCGAGTTGTCCGAGCGTTTCCACGCCCTCGGCGACGACCGCCAGGTTAAACGCGGAGGCGAGCCCGACGATGCTGGACACCAGCGTCACACTCGCACGATCGCTGGGGAGCCCACTGATGAAGGAGCGATCGATCTTCAGGATATCCACGGGCAACTTCGAAAGCAGGCCGAGTGAGGAATAGCCCGTACCGAAGTCATCGATGGCGATTCGCATTCCCGCGGCGCGCAGCTCGCGCAGCTTGCGGCTCGCGCCCTCCATGTCGTGCAGCAGGCCAGTCTCGGTAATCTCCAGATCCACCCCGAATCCGCCCGAGTCACACTCAGCGGTCGCGGTCAGAACGTGATCGACGAACGTACGTCGCCGCACCTGCTGTACCGATACGTTCACGGCGACACGCACCGGGCCGAGCCCGAGAGCCTGCCAACGCCGGCAATCCCGAACGGCTTCGTGAAGTGCCCATTCGCCGACCGGAACGATCATTCCCGAGGTCTCCAACACAGGCAGAAAAAGCGCCGGGTGCATCAATCCTTCGCTGGGATCATGCCAACGAAGCAGCGCTTCCACGCTTTCGATGCGCCCGGTCGCAACATTGATCTGCGGTTGGTAGTGAAGGACGAACTGTTTTTCATCGAGGGCGATGCGCAGCTTGTGTTCGAGCGCCAAGCGCTCGGCGATGTCGCTGTGCATCTGGATCTGGTAGTGAAGATACTGCTCGCCGGATTCCTTGGCCTGCTTGAGAGCCGCTTCGGCCCGCTGTGTCAGAGTGCTGGCATCCTCACCATCGAAGGGGTAGTGAGCGAGCCCGGACTTGAATGAAGTCCGTATCGCACGCCCCTCGATGTTGAATACATCGTGGAATACGGTGTTCTCGAGCAGCGTCGTCACGTTCTCGGCGGAGATCTCCATCGCCGACGGCAACATCACGAAGGTGCCCCCACCGAGGTAGCCAAGCCGCTCATCATCTTCGACGTGATGCTTGAGCCGTTCTGCAACGCGCTGCAACAGCAGGTCGCCGACATGGCGGCCAAAGCTGTCGTTGACGTTGCTGAGATTCATCACGTCGAAAGCAACTACCGTTGGTGCGCCTTCGGGCCCGACACGATTCTGCAGCAACTTATCGAGCCGCTCACAGAACAACCCGCGCTTCGCGAGTCCCGTGAGCGGGTCGTAATAGGCCAGGTACTGGACCGCCGTCTCTTTCTGCCGGTACTGCAACGCGAACGACAGATTGGCGGTCATGTCCTGGAGGAGCCGCAATTCCTCGTCGCTGAGCAGATCACTCTCACGGGAAGCGAGCGACACCACGCCAATTCGGGCCCCGTCCACGGTGAGTGGCAGCGCCACCACTGAATGGAAACCCAGCTCGAGCAACTGCAGACGGCCGGTGACCGGCGGCTCCGATTGAGTGAGATCCGTACTGATCGTGATCTCGCCCGTGCGCAATGCGCGTCCGATCAGGCTCGTATCCGGCTCGGATCCGTCACTGATCGGAAAATTCAGCTTCTCGAGATAGTCGGCCGCCATTCCGAGGCGATACCAGGGCAGTGCATGCCGTCCGTCCGGCGCCACCAGGGAGACCATGGCGTGCTCGTAGCCACCGACCTGCAGAGCCAGGCGGCAGGCCTCCCGTAACAAATCCTCCCGGTCGCGGATTCGCAGCACGGCCGCGTTGATGCCGCTTTGCATATGTAACATGCGGGTGAGTCGCGCGATGCGGTCCCGCTGTTGGTCATGGAGGCGCTGTTCCGTTTCACGGGCCAGCCGTTCGACCGTGCGTTGACGCGCGCGGTCGCCCACGTCGCGCATAGCGCCCACCACGGCGGGGACGAGACGTGACGGGTTGGATTTCAGGACGTAGTCAACCGCGCCCCTGCGCAGTGCTTCGATCGCGTGCTCCTCTCCGAGTGTCCCCGAGAGAAAGATGAAGGGGACTTCCGGCAATTCCCGCCGGGCGATCTCCAGCGCGGTGAGCCCGTTGAACCGTGTCAGCTCGAGATCCGCCAGGATGAGTTGCGGCGGCAGGCGCCGCAGCGCTGCGCGAAAGTCCTTTTCAGTAGCAACTTGCAGATGTGTACAGGGAATGCCGCCCAGAACGAGACGACGTGCAGCAAACTCCGCTGCCGCAGCTACATCCTCGACGATCAGTACTCGCAGGCCGTCCGACACCGGAACCCCTATTGGCCTTCCCGACCCAGGCCTTCGCAACCGGGTCCACCGCTCACGGGGGTGGGCCAAAGTTGTTGCCGCTCCATCGCATCCGTCAGGCATCGCAAGAAACTTGTCCCTGACATCATACAAGAGCGGCGCTGCTTGGCCACCTGTGGGAACTCCTCCACGGGCCAAAGCCACACCGGCCGCGACGCAGGCGGCGGGCGAATCGACGTAATACGGCTTGAGCTGCGGCAGTTCCGCTGAGCCAAGAGGATCCAGGCCACCCGTTAGGGTTGTGCTTTCCCTGTGACACTGCCGGCAGTTAGGGAAATATCTCACTTCGGATGCAAAAAAATTTTGCTCCCGGTGAGGGAGGCCGCTCAGTCCTCGCTGATGCTGCGGAAATCGACCCCCAGCGAGCGCAGTTTGCGATAAAGATGGGTGCGCTCCATCCCGACGCGCTTGGCCAGTTGGCC
>DATBCZ010000093.1:0-2547 GCA_036270175.1 Steroidobacteraceae bacterium
GTCCCACGCCCAGGCCGCCGTCGGGCCCGGCGCGAAGGCCAGCAGTCCTTCCTCGGCCAGCGCCGTCAGGAATTGGATTGCGAAAAAGGGGTTACCCAGGGTTTTCTCATACACGAGCCTGGCAAGAGGCGCGGCGGACCGATGTTCACAGCGCAGCGTGTCGGCAATGAATTGGGTTACATCCTCGAGGGAGAGAGGGGCGAGAGCGATATCGCGCACCACGGCCGCGGTGGCCCGAATGGCATCCAAGGTCTGCATGAGTGGGTGAGAGGTGCCGACCTCGTTATCGCGAAACGCCCCGATGAGGAGGAGGTGGCGGACGTCAGGGTGTGTCATCAGGTGCTCGAGCAGCTTGAGGGTCGCCGCATCGAGCCATTGCAGATCGTCGAGAAAGAGGGCGAGCGGGTGCTCCTGGCGGGCGAATACGCCCAGAAAGGAGCGGAACACCATGTGAAAACGGCTCTCGGCCTCCGTGGCCGGGAGGATCGCAACCGGCGGCTGCCGGCCGATGACAAACTCGAGCTCGGGAATGAGGCTGACAATGAGTTGACCATTCGGGCCCACGGATTTCCGGATGGCCTCGCGCCAACGCTCGACCTCGGCCTCGCTCTTGCTCAGGATCTGGTGAATGACGGCCCGGAATGCTTGAGCCAACGTGGCGTACGGAATATCCCGTCGGTACTGGTCGAACTTCCCGGAGAGGAGCATCCCGCGTGGCAGGACGATCGCCTTGTGCAGCTCATGGACGACCGAGGACTTACCCACTCCTGAATAGCCGCGGACCAGGACCAGAGCCGGCGTTCCGGTGGCCACGACCTGGTCGAAGGCGGTGAGCAGGGCTTCGCGTTCGGTATCGCGCCCATACAGCTTCTCGGGCATCAGAAGTCGGTCTGGCGTGTCGCGCGTGCCAAGAGTGAACGCCTCGATCCGTCGCGTAGTTTCCCAGTCGCCGAGACATCGCCTCAGGTCGGCTTCGACACCCGCCGCGGTCTGGTAGCGCTCTTCGGCGGTCTTGGCGAGGAGTTTCAAGACGATCGCGGAAACCGGGGCGGGCGCCTCCTGCGACCGCTCGCCGGGGTGTACAGGTTGTCTCGCGATATGACAGTGGACCCACTCCATCGGATCGGAGGCGGTGAACGGCAGGCTGCCGGTCAGCATTTCATACAGCGTGACGCCCAGTGAATACAGGTCACTGCGGGAGTCGATCGAGCGATTCATCCGTCAGGTCTGCTCGGGCGCCATGTAGGCGAGTGCTCCGGAGAGCACTTCGGGAGGGTCCGGCGATTGCCGCTCGCGTGGCAGTCGCGATGCGATGCCGAAGCCCATCAGCCACGCCTGGCCAGTCGCGGCATTCACGAGGGTGTTGGCGGGCTTGATGTCCTTATGGATGAGACCGTGCTGGTGAACCTGGCCGAGCGCGACCGCCAGTCCGATCGCGACGCGCAGGAATTGCCGCAACTCCATCGGCGTCCCAACCAAACGGTCCAGGGGTTCGCCGCCTGGATCTTCGAGTATGAGCACGGGGCGACCCTGGTGCCCGACGAGGCCGAGCGGCATAACGGCCCAGGCGGGATCCAGTTCGGTGCGCAACGAGAATTCGTGCTCCATTCGGCGAAGGCTGCGTGGGGTGGTGTGCTCCCGCAGTGGCGCGACCACGAGCGCGGGTCGCGCGAGTCCGTCGACTGTGCTCCGGCACCGGACGCGGTAAAGTGCGAATTCCCCATCGTCCCGGAGCGTTTGACGCGCCCCGTTCGCAAGCTCTAGCACGGCGGCCTGCCACGTCGACTCCATAGAGCTTCCCCGGCGATGAGAGTCACTGCCGAAGACAATACTCGATCTGCAAGCGGCGGCGGAACCGCAGTCCAGATTACAGCTGAAACGCACCTGTCCGGTTCCGACATCGCCTGCTCATTTGTCTCGATGATCATTGCTGCCAGGCCCAGCTCAAATTTCACAGGCCCTCAGGCAGGAATGGCGGGATGGAAGAATCAGCGTATGGTCGACTGGATGCCCCGATAGGCTCCCATGTGGTCACGCCGCGCCGCGGCTATCTGCACCACGGAATCTATGTTGGCGATGGCAAGGTCGTGCATTACGCGGGACTCTGTTACGGACTTCATAGCGGACCGGTGGAGGAGGTGGCTCTCACTCGTTTCGCGGACGGTCGCCCTGTCTGGATCCGATCCGATGTAGCGCCGATTTTCGACCCCCAGGAGACGGTTCGCCGGGCGCGCTCCCGGGTGGGAGAAGACCGCTACCGGCTGTTGACCAACAATTGCGAGCATTTCTGCGAGTGGTGTCTGCGCGGCACGGCTCGTAGCCATCAGGTGGAGGCGTTGCTGACGCAGCCCGGCCGGGCAGTGCGTGCGGTGATCGAGTTGATTGCATGGGCGGTGGCGCGCATGTCACGCCACCTCCCGCGGCCAGGAACAACCCGACTCTGTCGGTGAAGGTGCTTACGGCTTTTTCGCGTACGAGGAGCACCAACCCTTCGCAGACACCGCTTTTCCCGCAAAGAGGGGGCAGGGGCCCGAGGCGGCGCCGGCG
>DATBCZ010000094.1:0-6193 GCA_036270175.1 Steroidobacteraceae bacterium
GACCCCACGCGCAAGAGCGCCTGCAACACCCACGCGGACCGGCCAGCGGGTACTGCTCGCCACGCCGCGTGAGTGCCATTATCTTTCCCCATACTCATGTTGACCCACGAGCCCGCCGGGCCCAGCCGAATCATGCCCTCATCGGTCGCGCGAATCGCGAGTCAGGCGAGCATGGATGTGCGCATCCTGTTCGCCAGGTAATTATGGTGTTCATTGTAGCTGGCTGTTTAGGCAACGGTCTCCTTCATACCATATTGAATTTTGGTCGGAGGCCGCCATGGCCCAGATCGCCGCCGTGGCATGCAACTTCCGTTCCAATGCAGGGCGTCAACCTGACTCGCAGGTTTGGCCCGGACTGCGCAATCCCGGTTGGGGGCGCACCGACCTCGCGCAGGAATGATCGGCCTGCGTCTCTACAGTGCGGCTCGTGTCCCGGGCTTGAGCTTGACGATAAGGAGTGCATCCAGGATGCGCCGCCCCGCGACCTCGGCCGCGGGCAATCGCGCGCCCTGCAGCTGAGCGAAGAGAGCCTGATGTTGAATGTCTGAGCGCCGGCGGGCGCGAACAAAGCGCCGGTGATGGTGTGGCTTCATGGCGGCAACGACAGTGGCTCGTCGGCTGACCATTATTACGCTGGCACTGCGCCCACCCGTGACGGCGTCGTGTTGGTGTCCGTGAACTACCGGTCGGGGTAGTTGGGGTTTCAGGCGCACGACGGCGCGGCCGCGCTCGACCTCTTGCAGTGTCGGCGGCGCGGCCGCGGCGCTTCCCGACCGGGATTACTTGATGGTCTTGCTGACTACACCCGACAGGCTGCTCGTCTGGCCCGCGCTGTTGTAAGCGGTAACTCCAAAATAGTACGTGCCTGCCGCAAGGTTCTCAATCACATAGCTCGTCAGGCCCGGATTCGCGACCTTCACCGACGAGGTGAGGTTGCTCTTGTTCGTGCCGTATTCGATCGTGTAGCCCGCGAGGTTGGTAATCACCGTGCCATTGGTGTTCTGGGTCGGCGGCTGCCAGTTCACCGTCGCGGTGCCGTTCGTCGTGCCGCTGCTGCCCGGCTTTTCGACGGTAATCGAAAACGCGGGAAGTGAAGCGGATGAAACTCCGTCGCTCGCCGTGATCACGATGCCTGCGAAGGTTCCGACATTCGACGCATACGGGTAGCCCGTAAGTGCGCCGGTCTGCGCATTGAGCGTGGCCCAGGAGGGTTTGTTCTTGATCGAGTAGGTGATCGAGCGGTTGTCCGTGTCCGTCGCCGCCGCCTCGAACGTGTAGGTCCGGTCGGCGACGGTCGTGGTCGTCGGTGTGCCGGAGATGCTCGTCGTGGCGTGAGCGGCCGTCATGAAGACACTGGCGAGCGCGGCGCCCGCGAGCAGAGCGCCGGAAATGCCGGAAGAAAATACTTGAGTGCGCATGGGTCGTCCCCGTAAAAAAATAACTCAGACAATCTTGTGCCGCTGTCCCACTGGACGATGGTGGTCAGGACGGTCACTTCGCGTTGGGCGGTATTGCGCTCGGCAAACACCCGCCTCGTACAGTCGCGACACAGTAGAACCGGACTCAAGTCGTTTTACAAAATGTCTCGACATGCAGACGTAGTTGATCGGCGACAGTGTGCCGCTGCGCTTGATCTTCCGGGCGCGCGCTCATGTTGGTTTGCGAGGGCGGCGGGCGAGCGCCCGCCGCCAAGTCACGGGGCCCCGCTCCTGGAGCGCGGCTCCCAACCCTACTTGATCGTCTTGCTGACGAGGCTCGACACCGAGCTCGTGGCGCCCGCGCTGTTGTAAGCCTTGACTCCGAAGTAGTACGTCCCCGCAGCGAGATTCTCGACGACGTAACTGGTCAGACCCGGATTCGCGAGCTTCACCGATGAAGTCAGGTTGCTCTGGTTCGTGCCGTAGACGATCGTGTAACCCGCAAGGTTGGTAATCGTCGAGCCGTTCGTGTTCTGGGTCGGCGGATGCCAGTTCACGGTCGCTGCGCCCGTCGTGGTGGTAGTGCCACCCGAACCACCCGTCCCACTGCTGGAGCCCGTCCCCGTCACCTTGATCGAGAAAGCCGGCAGGGACGCCTTGGAAACACCGTCGCTCGCGCTAATCACGATGTTGCTGTAGGTGCCGACATTCGCCGCTGTCGGAACACCGTAAAGGTGCCCGTACTTCGCATCGAACGTGGCCCAGGAAGGTTTATTCGCGATCGAATAGGTTACCGTCTTGTGATCGGTGTCCGTAGCCCAGGACTGGAAGCCGTAGTACCGATTTTCCGCCACCGAGGTGGCGGGTGTGCCGGAGATCGTTGTCGAAGCATGAGTGACCGTCGCGAACGACAGTGCCAGAACGGCGCCGGCAAACAGGCCGCCGCCGGCCTTACCGGATATCAGTAATGGAGTGCGCATGTATTCCCGCCCGAAAAAAAAACCAACAAGATGCGTGCGGCAGTCCCACATGCGATGGGTGGATCGGCCGGTCACGTCGCGTTGACGACTGTCGCCAAATGGCGAACGGTCGTCTTATTAAGTCGCGGCGGAGTAAAACCCGATCTCGTACGCAGAACAACATGTCTCGGGTTGCAGACGTAGTTGATCGGCGACACTCGGGCCGCCAAGCTTGACTTTCTCTTCATCCATTGATGTTGGTTTGGTGCGGTCGCGGGAATTAGCGCCGTGCTCGTGCCAACCTAACACCACGCCGCGCCGGGCGAGCGACTCACGCCAATACGCTCGCATCGCTTGTCACGACACTGAAATGTTAGTGACACGGTTCACACAATTGCGTTGCCGCGATTGCGATCGCAACGGGGCGGCCGCGTTGCCGCGAGCGAGTTGCGCGCGCAGCGCCTCACTGAGCCGCCACCATTGGCGTGCGTGCTGCTGGTCACCCGAACGTGCGATTGCCTGTGCCGCGGTCCGCGGCGAAGGTTCGAAATGCCATATTTTTAAGGCTTTTTTGCACGTATTATGTAGTCCCGCTGTGGTCCGGCCGTCCGCTGCACCGGGAACGGGCGCTCTTCAGGTCTCGCGGCCATAGCGTGGGCGTGGCCGGAGATGCTTTTGTTATCGAGCGGGCTTACTATCAATTGCAAACCAATAAAATGAAGAGGAGCGCGGGATGTCGTCGGTACGAGCCACCATCGTTTCACAATTCGAAGCCGTCGCGGACGAGCAGCAACGCCGCCTGGCGCCTTTGACCGATGATTTGAAACTGCTGCAATCGGGGCTCGATTCATTGAGCTTTGCTATTGTGGTCGCGCGTCTCGAAGACGAGCTCGGTCACGATCCGTTCAATGCCGAAGAGGCGGTGGAATTTCCCGTCACGTTCGGCGACTTCGTCAGGCTCTACGAACATTCAGCGGGGTAACCCGATGTGGCTCTGGGGGGCGATGTGCGCCGCAGGGCAGCTCCCCGCCGGCGTCTTCCATAGCTCCAGCGCGGCGCTCGCTCTGGCCGACTTGGCAGGCGCTTCGGCTCTCGGTGGACGGCTCGAGGATTTTCGGGGCCGCGCCGTTCTGATCGCGGCCAAGGACCAGCTGACCGCGGCGCTTGCCCTGATCGAGTTGGACGGCGTCGCGCAGAGAATCGTACTGTGTCCGCCCGACCTGGCACCCGCCCATTTTCCAGGTGTGATTCAAACCTCTGGCGCCGTCGCCTGGGTTCGCGACGTCGCCGTACCCGAGGAGAACGGCGCGGGTCTCGAGCTTTCCGTGACGGCCCACCCAGCGCTCACTGCCGAGCCTCTGAGGCGCCACTGTACGCACGAGACCGAGTGGATACTGCTGACTTCGGGCACGACGGGCGCGCCGAAACTCGTTGCGCACACCCTGGCAACTCTCACCAGCACCATTGTTTATCAACAGGCCCGGCAGCAGCCGGCGACCCGCCTGCCGGTCTGGAGCACCTTCTACGACATCAGGCGTTACGGCGGCCTGCAGATTTTCCTGCGTGCGGCATTCCGGGGTGGCTCGCTCGTGCTCTCGGATCCCAAGGAGCCCATCACCGAGTTTCTCGGCCGTGCCGCCGCGGCGGGCATCACTCACATCTCCGGAACCCCTTCGCATTGGCGCCGGTCGCTCATGAGCGGGGCGGCTGCGACGATCGCTCCGGCGTATGTGCGCCTCTCCGGGGAGATAGCGGATCAGGCGATCCTCGACAATCTCGAGGCGGCTTACCCGAATTCCGGGGTAGCGCACGCGTTCGCGTCGACGGAAGCGGGTGTTGCATTCGAGGTCGGCGACGGACTCGCGGGTTTTCCGGAGGTCCTCGTTGGCGCGCCGGGACCGGTGGAGCTGAAAGTGGAAGACGGCACACTGCGCATCCGTTCCGCCGGCAATGCCACACGCTATCTCGGTGAGGGGGCAGCACCGTTGCGCGGCGCCGATGGTTTTGTCGATACCGGGGACAGGGTCGAACTGCGCGACGGGCGCTACCATTTCATAGGGCGCGCGGGTGGCGTCATCAACGTCGGGGGGCTGAAGGTGCATCCCGAAGAGGTTGAGGCCGTCATCAACGCCATTCCGTGGGTGCGGATGTCTCTCGTCAAGGCACGCCGTAATCCGATCACTGGCGCCGTGGTCACTGCTGAAGTCGTATTGGCGGATAACAAAGACGTACCGGGCGAGCGCCCGGAAGGGGCTGCATTGACGCGAGAGATCATCGAGGCCTGCCGCCGTGGGCTCCCTGCTCATAAGGTACCGGCCATGGTGCGGATCGTCCCGTCGTTGGAAGTATCGGCTGCCGGCAAATTGGTACGCCCCGGTGCTTAACGTCATTGTCACCGGAGGCAGCCGCGGTCTCGGACTGGCGATCTCCACCACGCTCGCCGCCGCCGGCTATCGCGTAATCGCGGTCGCGCGCACCGAAACGGAGGGCCTGCGCTCCGCCGCGGCGACGAGCGCGAAGGCGCAATGTGGTGAGATCCAGTTTCGTGGGTTCGACCTCACCGACATCGCGGGCATAGCCACGTTTGTCGGCGGCCTGCGCAAAGAATTCGGACCGCTCTACGGCCTGGTCAACAATGCCGGCCTCGGTACCGCCGGTGTGCTGACCATGATGCGCGATGAGCAGATCGAGAATCTCGTCCGACTCAATACGGTCTCGCCCATCATTCTCAGCAAGTACGTGTTGCGTTCGATGATGATCGAGCGGGCCGGGCGGATCATTAACATCTCTTCCATCGTGGCCTCCACCGGCTACAGCGGCCTGTCAACCTACTCCGCCACGAAGGCGTCTCTCGTCGGCTTCACCCGCTCTCTGGCACGCGAGGTGGGGCAGCTCGGGATTACTGTCAATGCGATCGCACCCGGGTTTGTCTCCACGGAGATGACTCACGAGTTGAGCGGAGGCCAACGGGAGCAGATCATGCGTCGCAGCGCGCTGAAGCGTATGGCCGAAGGCAGCGACATTGCCAACAGTGTTGAATTTCTGCTCAGCGAGAAGGCAAAGAACATCACGGGCATCACGCTCACCGTGGATGCGGGCAATACTGCCTAGTGCCTGGGCACTTTAATTCGCGACATGGCGGATGGCCGATCAGCGCAAGGCCGGGGCGAGGCCCTCACAGCCGCATCATGCCTCCGAGAAGTCGCGCATACGCCGCCTCGTCAAGGGCCACGTACGCCTGCCGTTGCCGATCATCGATGTACAGGGCGTCTTCGATCTTCGATCGATCGTACCCCTGCACCGCCAACTCCTGCTTGCGAAGCTTGAAGGTCCCAGTGATCTCGATCCCCCGCACGATCCGCACAAACACGGGCCTGGCATAGTCGGGCAGCCGCTCGACGAGTTGGCTTCTGAATGTCGCGAGGTCGAAACCGGATGAGACGACCAGCGCAGCCATCCCCGCACGTCCATCCGCTCCGGGCACCGTAACACCATACACCGCCGCGTCGGATACGCCCGTGCAGGCGGTGACCGCCGCCGTAACCTCGCCCGTCGATACGTTTTCGCCTTTCCAACGATAGGTATCGCCAACCCGATCGACGAAATAGAAGAACCCCTGCTCATCCTTGCGCATGAGATCGCCCGTGCGGTACCAGGCGTCGCCCTGTGTGAAAACATTGCGGAGGATTTTTTTCTCAGACGCCTCCGCATCCGCATAACCCTCGAAGCGTCCGCCGTGCTTGCCGTCACTGTTGGAGATCTCGCCGATCGCTTCCCCAGCCTCGTTCACACCGCACCGGACACACAGGCCCGCAG
>DATBCZ010000095.1:0-6251 GCA_036270175.1 Steroidobacteraceae bacterium
GGGCATGTTCTCAGCGGCGCCGGGTCAGGCCCGAGCCGGGAGCTTCTACATTTCCTTGGTGCTGCAATCGAGCTACTGGAAGGTGGACGAGGAGGGCTCGGAAGCCGCGGCCGTGACGACAACAGGAGTCAGGACCGCGGCCGTCGCGCGGCCGGAGCAGCCGTTTCAGATGATCGTGGATCGGCCGTTTTTCTGTGCGATCGAAGACCGGCGCAGCGGCGCGCTGCTCTTCGTGGGCGCTATCTACGATCCAGCGCCCTGACACGGCGCGGAAACCCCCATCTTAGCCGTACCGAAACAACGCTTTGAACCCATAGTCCATGTGCGCCTGAATGTGACAGTGAAAGAGGCTGAGGCCGGGCTGGTCTGCGAGTAGGTCGACGGAGACGCGGCCGTAGAGTGGCACGACTACAGTATCTTTCATGATCCCCTTCGTGGGTTTGCCGTTGACGTCGACGAGTTCGAAACGGTGGCGGTGTAGGTGTACCGGATGTGCGTCGTCGGTGCGGTTACGGAAGACGAGTCGATAGCGCTGCCCTTCGTGCAATACGAATTCCCGCTCATGTGGGTAGGCCTTGCCGTTGATGGTCCACACGTTGAATGCACCTGCGCCACTTGGGAATTTCCCGAAGACCATATCGATGACATGCTCTGGGGCCTGCCGTGGTCCGGGGACCGCTGGCCCGAAGGGGGTGTAATCCCAGAAGACACCGGGCTGGGCGATCCATTGTGGCTCGCGATGTTGATTGGCGTACTCGATGACGACTCCGAGTCCGGCGTTGCGTGTAGCTTCGTCCGTCGCTCCCAGGATCCAAACACCGGGCCGGTTCATCTCAATATAAGCGTCGACGCGTTCGCCGGGAGCGAGAGTGATGACTCTGGCAGGACCGGGCTTCGGGACGGGATTGCCGTCGAGGGCTAGGACGTGGAACTCATGGCCGGGAAGCGCGATGGTGCGATTTTCCACCGCGCTGGCGTTCAGCAAGTGGACGAGCACGCGCGTTCCCTGGCGGACACGGATGGGCTCACCGGCGCCTAACGCCTTGTCATTGATCGAGAACAATTGCGAGGTCACTTCGAGACCGTTGGGACGCGTATCGAGGGACGCGGGTTTTTCCGGTTGCGGCCCCGGCGCATCCGCCTCATCCATGTCGACAAACTGGTCGGTATAGAAGGGCTCCCAATCTCGCAGGGCGAGGAACAGTTCCTGGTCGTAGTGTCCCGGGTCGGCGCCGGAGTCGATCATCAGGAACCCGTATTGGCCTGTATAAGTGCCCCGGTGGAGATCGCCGGTCGCCATGGCGTGCGAGTGGTACCAACGGGTCCCGGCGGGCCGTGGGGTAAATTGGTATCGACGGCGGCCGCCTGCCGGAATCGTCGGCGTGCCTTCCTCTTCCGCGCCGTCGATTTCGGGAGGCAGGAAGAGGCCGTGCCAGTGGATGAGCTCCGCGGCATCCGTATCGTTGATGACATCCACGGTGACAGGCTTTCCTTCGCGCATTCGAAGGATGGGACCTGGAGAGGTGCCGTTGTAACCGATCGTGCTGATGAAATGACTGGGCGCGATCTCGAGCGCCACCGGGGCAATCCGTAGCGTGAAGTCTGCGCGAGCAGCACCGGCTGTCGAGGGATTTGGCATCGCCATCCCCGGCGCAGTCTTTGCAGGCTGCGAAGCCGGTGCAGTCTGCGCCAGCAGCTGCGGGGACACCGCCTGAAAGAACGTCGCGCCGGCCCAGCCTACAAAGTCGCGGCGCTTCATCGTGTTCCCATCGGGCTCCCGGGCCGGCAGGTGGTGCCGTCGACGAAAATGCTCTCATGGAGGATTTACAGGGGCAAGATAGGGCGATGCGGCTCCGTCGATTTCATCGACTGACACCACTGTTACTCGGCCTCTGTTTTGGGCTGGCGATGCTCTATTGCCTGCGAGCGGCTTACTCCCAGGACTCGGACCCGCAGAATGAGAAAGCCGAGTTCTACTGGTCGCGGCTGCGCTACACCTCCAGCGCCGTCGGCCGGGGCGGCGGCGGATTCGGGTTCGGATATGGCTATGGATACGGCTACGCGGGGTGGGCGCGGGACTATCCCAAGGCGGACCGCCAGTTTCTGCTCGCGTTGAAGCGACTCACGCGCATCCAGATGCGCCCGGTCGAGCAGATCGTGGATCTCAACAGCGATGACATTTTCAACTATCCCTGGGTCTACGCGGTACAGGTCGCCAACTGGACATTCACCGACGCGCAGGCGAAGCGGCTGCGCGAGTATCTGCTGAAAGGCGGGTTCCTGATGGTGGATGATTTCCACGGCACTGCGGACTGGGACCGGTTCATGACCGGTATGCGCCAGGTGCTCCCGGATCTCCCGGTGGAGGATCTCAGCGACAGCGATGAGATATTTCACGTGCTCTACGATCTTGGCGAGCGGTTCCAGGTCCCCGGCGAGCAGTACGTCAATACGGGACGTACGTATGAGAAGGACGGTTATGTACCGAAGTGGCGCGCGATTCGCGACTCGAAGGGGCGAATCATTGTTGCGATTTGTCACAACATGCACCTTGGCGATGCCTGGGAGTGGGCGGATATGCCGGAGTATCCAGAAAGCTTTGCATCGATGGCGTACCGAGTGGGTCTCAACTACATCGTCTACGGCATGACCCACTGAGGGAGCAGGATCGGGTTGTCGCGGACGCGTCCCGCGCTACAGCGATCATTGGCCGGCACAGACCCGAAGATGTTTGAATTCCTCTTCAAGTATCCGTTCGCCGCTTTTCACAAAGGCCAACTCGTGCTGCTCGGCGCGTGGCCAAAGTGGCTGCTGCCGGTACTGATCCTGCTTACAGCGGTGGGACTGGCGCTTTACTTGCGCAGGAGCCGGCCGCGCGCTGCACCCATCCTGCAAAGCTGGCGGCTGGCGGTCATCGGACTGCTCGAATGGCTGACCGCGGCGATGTTACTGGTCCTGCTATGGCAGCCTGCTTTAGTCGTCACAGAGCTCGAGCCGCGGCAGAACATCATCGCGATTCTCGTGGATGACTCGCGCAGCATGAATCAAACTGAGAATGGCTCGACGCGGGAGGAGCAGGCGATTCGCGCCTTGCAGTCCGGAGTGCTGCCTTCATTGCAACGGAAGTTCCAGACGCGCCTGTATCGTTTCGATACGCGTCTCACACGTATCGCCAGTCCCACGGAGCTCGGGCCGGCCGCCGCTCCGGCGACTCACATCGGTGCGAGTCTCGAGCAACTGGTGACGCAGACGGGGGATTTACCGCTCGGAGCCGTGGTGTTGCTCAGCGACGGAAGTGACAATACCGGAGGTGTCGATCGCCACGCCATCGAGGCGCTCCGCAACCGCCGGGTGCCTGTGTACACAGTCGGGTTCGGAACAGAACAGGTCGCCCAGGACGTTGAGATCGAGGACGTCGTAGTCGCTGCGCGCGTACTTGCAGGCTCGCGCTTGAGCGCTACGGTGAAATTCCAACAACGTGGCTACGGCGGACAGAAATCCACGCTTGCTGTCCGGGATGGCGGCCAGGTGCTGACTTCCCGAGAGGTCACTTTCGCCACGGACGGCAGCGTCCAGACGGAAGGCCTGCTTTTTAATATCGGCTCCGCCGGCGCCAAGACCTTGCAGTTCATGGTGGAGCCTCTCGCAAGCGAGGCGAACCGCGCGAACAACACGCTCACACGGCTCGTTGACGTGGAGCCGGATCCGCGCCGCATTCTGTACTTCGAAGGCGAACCGCGCTGGGAGTACAAATTCATCCGGCGTGCCGCGGAAGACGACCGCATGATCCAACTGGTCTCGATGCTGCGCACGACGGAGAACAAGATCTATCGCCAGGGGGTCAGCGGCTCCCACGAGTTGGCTGACGGGTTTCCGAGCAGCGCGACCGACCTTTTTTACTACGAGGCGCTGATCATCGGCTCGGTGGACGCGGGCTATTTCACGCCAAAACAGCAGCAGTTGATCCGGGACTTCGTCGATCGCCGCGGTGGCGGCTTGCTGCTGCTCGGCGGTCGCCAGTCATTGGCCGACGGCGTTTGGGGCGGATCGACGGTGGCCGATCTTCTGCCGGTGATTCTTCCGGACGGGCACGACACGTTTCATCGAGACCCCGCCACAGTCAGCCTTACAGCCGCGGGCGCGGACAGCGTCATCACTCGCCTGGTCGATGACCGGACGGCCAACACCGAGCGCTGGAGGAAGCTGCCGTACCTGATGGACTACCAGGATCCAGGGCGACCCAAGCCTGGCGCCGCGGTGCTGGCGGAAATGCACAGCGGCGAGCACGCGATGCCCCTGTTGGTTACCGAGAGCTACGGCCGCGGCCGTACTGCAGTCCTTGCAACGGGCGGAACGTGGCGCTGGCAGATGAGTTTGCCGTTGGGTGACAAGAGTCATGATCTGTTCTGGCAGCAACTCCTGCGTTGGCTGGTGTCGGATACGCGCGGACGATTGATTGCGTCCGTGCCCAAGGCGACGCTGCTCGATGATGGGCAAGTGCAGATTGCGGCGGATGTGCGCGACAACGAATATCGCGCGGCGGCCGATGCTCTCGTCACGGCGCGGGTGATAGGTCCCGCCGGGCTCACTGCGGCGCTCGCGCTCGACCCGGTGCCCAATTCGCCGGGACGGTTCCAGGCGGATTGGGCGGCGCCGACCCCCGGATTGTACGTCACCGAATTGACGGCCCGGCGGGGTGCGGAAGACATCGGTACGGATGTCGTGACCTTCCAGCGCCTGGATGGCGTGGCGGAGAATTTCCATACTGAGCAGAATCGCGCTCTGCTGGAAGAGCTTGCCGCGAGCACGGGCGGCCGGTACCTGAGACCGGGAGAGCTCGCGAGTCTCCCAAAGGATATACCTTACTCGCGGGCGGGGATCACCGTGCAGCAGATCAAGGAACTGTGGAACATACCGATCGCGTTCCTGGTGATCCTGTCATTGCGTGCTTGCGAATGGCTGTTGCGCAGAAAGTGGGGCATCGTGTGAGCCGCACCCGTAAGATGGCGGCGCGCGTCGGCGCTCTGATGTTCGCGTGTGTTGTGTTGCTTGCTACAGCACGGGCGCGTGCGGATGCGTATTTTCTGACGGTCGCTGGCCTGGGCGGGGAGCCTGATTACGAGCAGAGGTTCAAGGAAATGGCCGCCGACCTCGATCGCGTATTCAAGAGCGGGGGTGCAACCAACCACGTGTTCACGATGTCGGGTAAGGACGCTACGCGGTCGAAACTCGCCGCGGTGATGCAGGCCATCGCCGGGCAGGCCACGCCCGAAGATGACTTCGTGTTGGTTCTGATCGGCCATGGGTCGTTCGACGGACAGCAATATAAGTTCAATCTCGTCGGCCCCGACATTACCGCCGCTGGACTCGCTCAGTTGTGCGGCCGGATCGGCTCGAAGCGGCAGTTGGTCGTAAACACTACGAGCGCGAGTGGCGGGTCCATTGCCGCCCTGGCCCACGGTGGCAGGGCCGTCATTGCGGCTACCAAGAGCGGAACGGAGAAGAACGCTACCGTGTTTGCCCGTTACTGGGTTGAGGCGCTACAAGACCCTACTGCTGACGTGGACAAGAGCGATTCGATCAGTGCGCTCGAAGCCTTTCGGTACGCGACCGCGAAGACTGCTGCGTTCTACGAGTCGCAGAAGCGATTGGCGACTGAGCATGCGGTGTTCGCTGACACTGGTACTGGCGCGGCGGTGCGCGTCGCTTCCACCGAAAGTGGCGCGGGTCGCTTGTTGTCGGGACTCCCTTTGGTTCGGCTCGGCGTGGAGCGTGCTGCGACCGCTGATCCCGCGAAGCGCGGCTTGCTCGCAAAGAAGGAGCGGCTGGAACAACGGATCGACACGTTGAAGCTGCAGCGAGCGGCGCTGACGCCCCAGGAATACAAGCAACAGTTGACGGAGTCCCTGGTGGCGCTGGCCAAGGTGCAGGAGGAGCTCGAGAAATGAGCAGAGCGCGATGATGTCGCTGTGCCAGGTCCGCGTTTGCGGGTTCGCCGTTGCATTGGTCGCCTGGGCCGCCGGCGACCCTCTGCGGGCGGCGCCCCTCGCGGCTGACGCAGCGGAGCGCTGTCAGGTCCTTCTCAAACACGGCCAAAATGGCGAAGCCAAAAGCTGCTTTCAGACACTCGTTCACGAGAGCAGCCCGTACCTGCGGGCCGAGGGTTACTGGGGGCTCGGTGAATACTCCATGGCGAACCAGGAGTTTCGCACGGCTGTCGCGCAAGCAGACGGCAACGCTCAGTACCGGGT
>DATBCZ010000096.1:0-7417 GCA_036270175.1 Steroidobacteraceae bacterium
TTCGATCACCGTACTTGCCGGCGTTGGATTGTGGACGATTCTCCATCGCGGGGCCCACGGGCCCATGGAGAAGACGCTCGCGGTCGGAGCCTTGTGTGCGGTTGCTGCGGCGGCAGTGCAGGGGGGACTACGCGGGTCGCCTGGTCTCTCACAGCGGATCGGGGCGGCGTTGCTCGCGACCACGGTTGTTTGCATGGTTATCGCGCGATACGTGACGTGATTTGGGCTTCGGTGCCTGAGGCATCATTGGGTGTGTGCATGAGAAGAAACTGCCTATAATGCCGGAGAACATTTAGAGGGGAACCGGTCAAAAATGTCGACCGAGTTGGCGGGGCAATGAACAAGCGGTGTGCGCAGTTGACGACAGCTCTGCTGCAGTTGTCTTTCGCGGTTATCTCGGGGACCGTTTACGCTCAGGCGACGGATCGTGTGTCCGAGGTGATTCGGATGGACGCAGTAGCTGCGCTCCCCCGGACGGCGTTTTTTGAAACGAACGCCGCTGTCGCTCGCGGGGAGCCCGGGACTTTGATTCGGTCCGAGGAGTTCGCCGGCTATGACCTCCCGGCGGACGTGCGCGCTACCAGGATTCTCTACAGGTCCCGGTCACAGTTGGATCACGATGCAGTGGCTTCTGCCGTGGTCGTTGTTCCGACTCGCGCCGCCCCACCAGGCGGGTGGCCTGTAGTCATTTGGGCGCACGAGGACACGGGAGTCGCTCAGAGTTGCGCCCCCTCTTTGACAAAGTCACTGGGCCACAACACGCAAACCCTGGCGAAGGAAGGGGTGTTGCGGGGGTTTGCGGTCGTGGCGGTGGATTACTCCGGGCTGGGCGCGGGATACCAACACGAATTTTTGTGGAAGACCGCGAATGCCAACGACATCGTCTTTGCGGCGTCGGCTGCACGGGCGGCGCAGCCTCAACTCGGGTCGGCGTGGGTGGTCGTGGGACATTCGGAAGGCGGCCAGGCCGTGTGGGGTGTCGCTGAGAAGATGGTCAAGCTGCGCGACCCTTCGTATCGGGGGGGCGTAGTGCTGGCGCCGACCGTGGATACCGAATCACTCGTGATTCGGGTGGGCGGGGCGCCAGGCCAGAGCTTCTATCCTGTCTACGTCGTGTCTGGAATCAAGGCGGTCTACCCGAACTTTGACACCCACACGGTCTTGCTGCCGGCGGCCTTGAACGCGTACAAGCGTCTCACGACTCAAGCGTGTCGCGGTCTGTCGAGTGCGCTGTTCGAGTCGGTCAAGGTCGCCGCCGTCCTCGACGCGAGGTGGACTGCAGCGCCGCTGGTGCAGAAGTTGTTCACCAGCAACCAGGTAGGCAACACACCGATCTCCGGCCCCATGTTTGTTGCCAGCGCAGAGAGTGACGACGCCGTTCCGGCGCAACTCATCGCGGCTCGGGTCAAGGCGGTGTGCGCAACGGGGGCGACCGTCAACTACCAGGTATACCCGGGCGATCACGACTCGATGATGGTGACGTCTTTTTCGGACCAGATGAGTTGGATCATGGACCGCTTCCAGGAGCGGCCGGCGCCGAATAGTTGCAAGTGATACGCCGTTCACCGGGTTTCGAGCCAACGTAACAACGCGTGGCGCGATCGTGGCCCGAGAGTGACGAAGTTTTGTCGGGTCGGCGCGGCCTCACCGGAATGCCAGAGGATCGCTTCCTCGGCGGATCTCGCGCGGCCATCGTGCAGGAAGCCGGGATGACCCTCGGTCATTATGCGATGGCCCAAACCCCACAACGGCGCCGTTCGCCAGCGGCTGCGGACCTTCGTCCCGGCGACGGTTTCGTCATCCATCTCGCGGCCCAGGTCGTGAGTTTGCAGGTCGGTATACGGTGCGATCGCAGTTCGCACCTTGGTGCCATCGGCTTGGCTCAACTCCACGGGAATTTGCAGCTTATGGCACGCGGCGCAACCGATTTCCCTGAAGAGCCCGAATCCGAGCGAGTTTTCTTTGGTGTCGGGTCGCGACCGAGGAACCGCGAGTGTACGTTGGAAAGCGACGAGCGCCTCGACGAGTTCCTCGGAAACCTCCGGTGACGCGTTATGGTGCTGGCGCTGGCAGTCCGTTTCCACGGACGTGCAATCATCGCGCGGACGATCGGGCGATGTGAGCCCCATCTCTCCGGCAAGCGCTTTTGTGGTCTGATCGCGGATGGACAGCATATTCGCCTGCCATCCAAAGCGTCCTCGCAGTCCGGGAACTGTTTCGAGCAACCCTACACCAAACAGTGGGGGCGCCAGACGCGGTTTGATTACTGTCGTGGCGGCCAGAGGCCCGCGACTCAGTCCGACCAGGCGATAGTGCGGTGCGCGCATGCGCCAATGAGTGCCATCCGGGTAATAGTATCCATATATTTCGGTGTAATGGACGATCGCCATGCCTTCGGCCTCCACACCTTCCACGGCGGAAGTGCTGAAAACGCGGCCGTAAATCGGATCGCTCGCCTGCCCGTCGACGTCCTCGGAGGAGGACCCAAGTTGAATCTCCAACGCGATCGGAATCGAGCCATCACCCGTGGCGCCGCGTCCGCCGGCACCTTCGTTGTGGCATGTGTTACAGGAGGTCGCATTGAACAGCGGACCTAAGCCTTCCCGTCGTACGGAACCGAGTGCTGTCGCGGCGGGCGCGTCGACGGAAGGTGGATCCGCGGAAGGTGCGCTTGCGGGGCTCCACTGCGTGTTGAATATTGATCGGCCGAGGGCGACTTGCGCGGGTTCTGGGGCGCTGAGAAAACGTTCGGGCGGTGGAATGATCTGCTCGGAGTCGGAGTTGGCTTGGCTGCCGACAGCCGCGCCTGACGGGGTGAGGAGACTCCCTCCGATCAGGCCTACTGCAGCGGCTATGCGGTGTACGTTTGACCGCCAACCGGGCATATCAGCCTGCCGCAGGTTCAAGGTGCTTGACGCGGACCGCTCTCAGGCGCGGGCGGCGCGAAATTGGGTCGGGCCGACGCCATAGGCCTTGCGGAAGCGGCGGGCGAAATGACTGGGCTCCAGGAAGCCGCAGCGGGAGGCTACTTCGATGATGGTCAGTGCCGCGAAGCGAGTATCGCTGAGAAGACGCTGGGCGCGGTCGAGGCGTACTCGCATCAACTCGTCGCCGAACGTGCCGCCGGATTGCGCGAAAAGGTAGTGCAGGTAGCGCTTGGAGATCCCGTTGGTGTCCGCTATCGCGCCTGGAGTCAGCCCGGCCTCGTGGCAGCGATCACGGATGCTGCTGCGAATGCGGCTGAGAATTTTCTCGCCGCCCCGTTGTACATGTATATCCGGTCCGGCCGCCAGTGCGAGAAGTGCAGCGAACTGCTCCGCCACGACACCCTCGGGAAGGGCAAGCGCTTCTTCGCGTTCGGTGTCGAGACTCGCGAGCGCGGCGGAAAGCGCGCTACTCCAACCGTCTGTGCCACGCAGGGGCCGTCCGGCGAGACTCTCGGGCGCCGGTAGCCAATTCCGTAACCACTCGCGCGAAAAGCGCAAGGCAACGCTCCGTGTCGTATTCATGCATTCGAGCCGGTAAGGTGCGCCACAGTCAATCAGCACGCTGTCACCAACATCAATGCGGGATTCGCGACCGTATTGCTCGAATTGGATCTGACCAGCGCGCAGCTGGAGGAGGAAGAAGCCGTCATAACGGCTGTGGGCGATCCGCGTCGGCGTGCGGCGAATCGCTTGAGTATCCGCCTCGACGAGGTATAGCGTTGCCGGTCCGAACTCGGACTGATCGAGCTGCGCACGGAATCGGTCCCGAGCCACGCTGTCGATGTCGATCTCGAGAAACGACTTGCAGATGGTATCGACCCAGTAGGCAAGTGCATGCCGCGCTTCAACGTTGGTCGTGGACCAATGTTGGCGCGCCGACCTCTCCGGAACCATAATAAGTACCCCCTCCAGACATGGGTCATACTGCGCCCGGGTGCCCCTTCCGTGCAAGAATGCGTTCCCGCAGTGGCGGTGGCGCCTGCGCTCGCTGTACAGGGTTTCTGCCCTTTCGGAGGTGCGGGGCGCCGGGTGGCGGCACCATTCTGGCAGGCATTTATGTTCAATGCTTTTGCGTTCTGGGGCGGCGGGTTTTGCGCTGTGATCCGCGCAGTCGGCCCCTCCGCTGACTACGCTGCGCGAGAATCAGGAGAGTATTCATGACCATGCCGGACAAGCCTCGTGGATTCCCGCTGCCGAGCTCGCTGAAGGTGGTGCCGGGGACCGAGCGCGCGCAGGCGGCGTACCCGTATACGACCCAGTTCAGCGCAACGGACGACGACCGATTCTGGTTCTATAACTCCATGCATTTTCCCGAGCCCATGTCGGCGTTCGACATGGTGACCGCGGAGGCAGCCTATTGCGCGTTGGGTGCGTCCAACACACGCGTGCATTGCCTACCCACGACTCTCGGAATCGACCATCGGATCATGAACGGGCGCGTTTACATCGGCGGCAATGCCGTTACCGATCCCGCTGAGATCGCCCGCCGCACCGAGGAATTCCAGAAGCGCGCCTTCTATTACTACGCGAACTGGGAGCGTTTGTACGCGCAGTGGCGCGAGAAGATGATGGCGCTCATCAAGGACGCGCAAGCCCTGCCAAAGCCGCAGTTACCGGAGTTCGAGCCGCTCGAGAACGTTCATGCGGGGCGCGGGGTTGCCTCGAATCACTACCTCCTCGACACGTACCAGAAGACCCTCGAAGGGTACTTCCGGATGTGGCATCACCACTTCGAATTCCTCCTGCTCGGGTACGGCGCCTACCTGACATTTTTCGCCTTCTGCAAGAAGGCTTTTCCCGAGATCACCGACCAGACCATCGCTCGCATGGTGGCGGGGATGGAAGCGGAGATCTTCCGGCCCGACGATGAGCTGCGGCGCCTGGCGCGTCGCGCTGTGGATCTTGGCGTAGACGCGAAGTTCCAACAGAACGTGTCTGCCGATGACATCATCGCGAGCCTCAAACAATCCGGCGCACCGGGACAGGTATGGCTCGAGGAGCTCGAGGTTTCACGACACCCGTGGTTCAACATCAACGTGGGCGACGGGTTTTATCACTATCACCGCGCCTGGAACGACGATCTGTCGATGCCGTTTGCCTGCCTGCCCGAATATATCAAGCGGGTGAAGTCCGGAGATTCCCTGGAGCGGCCGATCGAACGGCTGCAGGCCGAGCGGCAGGAGCTCATCGAGGGCTACCGGGAATTGTTGAGTACGGATGAGGATCGCGCGGCTTACGACCAGATGATCACGCTGGCGCACCGCGTATTTCCGTATGTCGAAGGCCACAAGTTCTACTGCGAGCACTGGTACACGAATCTCTTCTTCAACAAGATTCGCGAGTTCGGGGCGCTGCTGTCGGCGCACGGCTTTTTCCCCGGCACCGAGGATGTCTTCCAGCTCACGCACTACGAGTTGGAGTTGGCCATCATCGATCTGATGACATCCTGGTCGAATGGCTCGCCCCCTCGTGGGCCGGCCCACTGGCCCGCCATTGTGGCCGAGCGGCGCGCGGCTCTGCAGGTGTGGGCAAAGAACGTGACACCACCGGCGCTCGGTCCGGTTCCCGATGTGATCGATGACCCTGCCATTGTCATGCTTTGGGGGATTACCCGCGACAACCTCAACGCCTGGCTGTCCGCAGACTCGGGTGCGGACAGCAATGAGCTGCGCGGATTCGCCGCCTCCAGCGGCGTGGTCGAGGGCCCGGCTCGCATCGTCAAGTCGGTCGAAGAGATCTCTCGCCTGCAACAGGGCGACATTCTCGTCTGCCAGATTACCAACCCGACCTGGGCACCTATCTTCCAAACCATCGTCGCGGCGGTGTCCGATATCGGCGGCTCCATGAGCCACGCGGCCATCGTCGCGCGTGAGTATGGATTGCCCGCCGTGGTTGGTACCGGTAACGCTACCTCGCGAATCAAAGACGGCCAGCGGATACGGGTCGACGGCGGGCGCGGTATCGTGACGATTCTTCAGTAGGCGCGCAATGTCCTCGACGGAAGTCATCGGCTGGTTCGCCGATATCGGGCTGAATGACAGGCCCCAGGTCGGTGGTAAGGGAGGCAGTCTCGGCGAACTGCAACGTGCCGGCATCGCTGTCCCGCCGGGATTCGTGGTCAAGACGGGTGCGTTCGAGCGCTTCATACAGGCTCTCGAGCGTAAGTCGCCGGTGCGCCCGCGCATAGAAGCGTTGGTTTGTGGAGATCTGGCGGCGACTACGGCTTCGTGCGCCGAGATACGCGCCAGGGTTGAGGCAGAAGAGCTTCCAACGGACGTGCTCGATGAGATCGCGTCGGCTCACGCAGCGTTATGCGGTGATGACGGCCGGACTCCGGTCGCCGTGCGCTCATCGGCGACTACTGAAGATGCGGCTGATGCCAGTTTCGCTGGGCTGCAGGACACGTACTTATGGGTCACCGACCTGAAGCAAACACTACAGCGGGTTCGAAGTTGCTGGGCGAGCCTGTATTCAGTGGAGTCTGCCACGTACCGCCGAGCGCGCAGTCTGCCGGAAGATGGTGTGGCGATGGCGGTGGTTGTGCAGAAGATGGTCGATGCTCGAACAGCCGGTGTGATGTTTACGCGCAGTCCCGTTACGGGAGACCGCTCGGTGGTGACGGTCGAGGGCTCATGGGGTCTCGGCTCTGCCGTCGTGGGCGGTGAGGTCACTCCGGATCGATGGGTGTTAGGGAAGATTACCGGTGATATCTCCGTGCGCGAGATCTCGGAGAAACTCATCCATCATGTGCCGATTCCGCAGGGTGGCACGGAAAGCATTCCGGTTGCCGAAGAGTTGCGTCGCGCTCCGTGCATGAGTGACCAGGAGTTGCAAGCACTCAGAACCATCGCTCGCAAAGTGGAGCGTCACTACGGCCGACCGCAGGACATCGAGTGGGCGGTGGAGCGCGATACGAACCAGATTCTTTTGCTGCAGAGCCGGCCTGAGACGGTGTGGTCGGCGAAGGAGGCGGCGCCTGTAGCTCGCCCCGCCCAGGACCCGGTGTCGCATGTATTGTCGATTTTTGGAGGTAAACGGTGAGTCTTACTGCCGCGGATGTCGCGGAAATCATGCGCCTGGTGGAGCAGTCCGGATTCGATTCTCTCACCCTGGAGATGGACGGCATCAAGCTCAGCCTGCGACGCGGTGGGACGCGAGAGGGCACTGTCGATCTCAAACCGGAGGGGTCGGACGAGACGGGTCCGGGTCCGACGCAGGCGTCGCCGCCGACTGTAAAGGCTGCGCCTCCTGTTATAACAGCAGCGCCGGCCGTGGCCGACCCGAACTTGCACGAGGTCACCGCGCCATTGCTCGGCACCTTCTACCGCTCTCCTAAGCCCGGTGCGCCGCCGTTCGTGGAGGTGGGGGCACGAGTCGAGGAAGAGACGATTGTTGCCATCATCGAAGTGATGAAGCTGATGAACACGGTG
>DATBCZ010000097.1:0-15222 GCA_036270175.1 Steroidobacteraceae bacterium
GTAGTGATCGACGTGGGCATCAACCGCCTTCCCGACGGACGGCTCGTGGGCGATGTTGATTTTGAAGGCGTACGCCAGAAGGCGTCCTACATCACGCCCGTGCCTGGCGGCGTAGGACCCATGACGGTCACGATGCTGTTGTTCAACACGATCAACTCCGCAGAGCGTACCGCGAACAAAATCACGGGTTCCAGGGCCAAGGAACAGGAGTCCGTGGGCGCCGAGGGATGAAGTCGAGCCACGGGACCTTCGCGGCTATCGCCTGGATCGTCGCCGGAGCCCTGCTATACAACATCGAGCCCGAAACGAGATTGTTCTCGTGGCAGACGCCAGTCTACTTCGTAGTGGGCATGTTTGCCGCGGCCGCCCTCTTCGGGAACCTATCCTACGCAACCGTGCGTGGAGTCACCCACGCGTTGGTGAGCATGAAGATCGTTACGGCGCCGACCCGTCGTGCCGCGATCGGTCTCACGGTGACGGGTTGCGTTTTGTTCGCGCTGGAAGCCGTACTGATCTACGTGATCGCGCGCTGGACGGTGCGCGCGATGTTCTACTGAGGCGCGTTGGCTTTCAGGTAGTTCGAGAGCCCACCCAGCTCGAGAATCTTGCGAACTGAAGGTGGAATCTGCGGGAAAGAATACTCCTGCCCCGCGTGCGCGATCTTTCCCGCCACCAGGTCGATGCTGATCTGCTCGCCCTCTTGCACCGCTGCATACAACTCGGGGCTCTCGACAATAGTGAGACCGTCGTTGATGGCGTTACGGTAGAACGTGCGGGCAAACGACGCGGCCACCACAGCCTTGATCCCGAGTCCCTTGATGGCGGTCGAGGCCTGCTCACGCGCGCTGCCACAACCGAAATTCCGGCCTGCTACGAGAATGTCGTACTCGCGCAGCTTTGCCGGGAAACCCTCGCCGAGCATCTCGAAGGCGTGCTTCGCCAACTCGTCGGGCTCGATGTAGATGAGATAGCGGCCCGCGATGATGATGTCCGAATTGACGTTGTCGCCGAACTTGTAGACCCGGCCGCTGATTGTCGACTGCATCGTGGCTCCCATCAGAAAAACTCGCGCGGATCGGCGATCGTGCCCTTGATGGCCGAAGCCGCCAGGGTCGCCGGGCTGGAAAGATAGATGCTGGATTTACTGCTGCCCATGCGGCCCACGAAGTTGCGGTTCGCGGTCGACAAGGACACCTCTCCATCGGCCATCGTGCCGCCATCGCCCGCGCAGGCGCTGCAGCCCGGATTCGTCACCAGCGCGCCACTCTCGATCAGCGTCTGCAACACGCCCGACTTCATCGCTTCCAACATGATCTCCTTCGAGCCCGGCGTTACGAGCAGGCGGACCCGCGGGTCGACGCGGCGCCCCGCGAGGATCTTCGCGGCCACCACGAGATCCTCGTACTTGCCATTCGCACAGGAGCCCAGGAACGCCTGATCGATGCGCGTACCCACCACCTCGCCAATCGGCTTGGTGTTCTCGACCTGGTGAGGACACGCCACCATCGGCTCGAGGTCCGACAGAGCAACCGTGATCTCCTGCTCGTAGGTCGCGTCCGCGTCGGCGTAAACCGGCTCGTACCGGCTGAAATCCTTCAGGCGCCCTTGGAGATACTGCACCGTTTTGGCATCGGGCGGCACGAACACGCACTTCGAGCCCATCTCCATCGCCAGGTTGGCGACCGTCATACGCTCGGAGATGCTCATGTCAGGCATGGCATCGCCATAGAATTCCGCCGACTTGTAGCCGCAGCCGTCGGCACCGAGCTTGCCTATCAGGTACAACATCAGGTCCTTCGCACTCACCCCGGGATTGAACTTCCCGTTGAGAACGAACTTGATGGTGGTCGGCACCTTCATCCACAGCTTTCCGGTCACCCAGACCGAGGTCACCTCGGTGTAGCCGATTCCCGTACCGAGCGCCCCGAGCGCGCCATAGATGGTGCAATGGGAGTCGGTGCCGACCACCAGGTCGCCCGGCTTGATGTGGCCGTTCTCCATCAGCACCAGGTGCGCGATACCGGCATCGACGTCGTAGAACTTCTTGATGCCGTACTCGCGCGCGAAATTGCGTGAGGTCTGCTGGTCCTTGGCGTATTTCTCGGTTTTGGCGGGCGAAATGTGATCGAGCACGATGGCGAGGCGCTCCGGATCGTAGAGCTTGGTAGCGCCGATGCGCTTCATGGCAGCGACCGACCGCCAGGTCGCGGTATGGCTCATCACGACATCCGGATAGGCGTCGACGATTTCGCCGGGCGACAGGCGTGTCGCTCCCGACTTGGTGGCAAGAATTTTTTCCGCGATCGTCTGGCCCATCTACTTCTCCATCATTAAAAAGAACTTCGCCGAGGTATCAGCCTTCTTGTGATAGTTCGCCTTGTAAAGGACGGTGACGGCGATCGAGGCCACGGTGCCCAGCGCTAGCGGCAAAGTGGCCCAATAGAACAAGGTGCTCATGGACATGTGTTGGCCGACGAGCACGCCCACGATGGCGGGTCCGATCGCGCCGCCGGCGCGCGCGAACAGCATGAACCAACCCACCCCGAAAGCACGCGCCGAAGTGGGATACACGCTGCTCACACACGAGACCTGCGCGAAGTGCAGGCCGAGGATGCAGAAACCCGCCATGGAGACCAGCACCGACACCATCAGGTCGCTATGACCGGGCAGTCCGAGACTGGCAATCACGGGGATGCTGAGAATGTAGAGAATCGTACAAGGCACCATGCCGAGACGGTCGAGCGGGCGCGCGATGACCCAGCCGCCGAGCGTCCCCAGGAACTGGAACAACACGACCAGGTGCGCGGCCCGGGCGAAGGGCACGCCCGAATCCGTCATCAGGGTGGGGAGCCAGGTATTGAACGAATGAAACACGATCTGCGCCACGAACGCGCCGAACCACAGCAGCGGTGTGAGAATCGCGAGCTTGCCGGTGAACAACTGCCCTAGCGACGACGCCTTTGAGGCGGCCTCGCCGCTCAGGACGTACTGGGCTTGCGCGGGAACCTCCAATTTCGGATCGAGACGTCGCAGCAGACGGCCCAACTCACCGTGACGCGCGCTCCGCAGGCACAGGAACTTCGGTGTTTCGGGCAGGAACAGGTACACCGCCAGCGCGAGCACCACGGGAACCGCGCCACCAATGAAAAACAAACTCTGCCACCCGTGATGGGCGAGGATTGCGGGAGCCACCAGGCCCGGCAGGCCCGACCCGATAGTGGTTCCAGAGAAGACGATGGTGACGAACGTGGCCCGCAGCCGGCGGGGCGCGAACTCGTTGACAGCCGCGACGGTGACCGCAAGCGCGCCCGACATCCCGATCCCCGCAACGAAGCGGGTGATCACGAGAGGTACGAGCGAGGTGCAATAGCCGGAGACGACGCCGAAGATGCCGATCATCATCACGGCCACGATCATGGAGCTGCGACGCCCTATCCGGTCACCGAGTGTCCCGAACAGGAAGGGACCGACGAGGCCGGCGACGAGACTGGAACTGAAGAGTGGGCCGAGCGCGGCGCGATTGAGATGCCACGCTTTGACGATCCCGGGAGCCGCGAACGCGATCACCGAGATGTTGTATCCATCGGCGAGCGTTACCAGGGTGCACAGGAAGATCACACCCAGCAGGAAACGGCTCACCGACTGCCGGTCGACAATCTGCGTTACGTCGAGAATCTGTGCCATGAAATCGCCGCTCCCCCTAGGTAAGCGGGGCGCCGATGCGCCCGCCGAGGCCCGAACGCCCCCTGGCGCGATGGTGCTCGCCGCAAGTCATAAAAGTCCAATAGCGAAACAGCCCCAGGGCATAGCGAGCGTTTATGCCCTGGGGCCCTCGAGCGGCTACGCCCCGTTTAGAACGTGTACTTCGCCGACAGCATGATGTTACGCGGCATGGCCGGCTGACCGGTCAGGATGCCGAACGACGTGAGCTGGTTGAACATGCTCAGGTAGTACAGCTTGTTGGTCAGGTTGTTTACATCCAGAGTCGTCGTCCACTTTCCCTCGAGCGGCGCGTAGCTCAAGTGGCCGTTCAGCAGCGTGTAGCCACCCTGCGAGGACGTCACGAGATTCTGTGGGTCGAAGTAAACTCGACTGGTGTAGGTGCCGTCCACCCGCGGAGTTACGGTGCCGAACGACCCGAGCCCGAGGTTGTATTGCACACCGACGTTCACCTTCTCTTCGGGGCTGTACGGCGCGATGTCGTTCAAGAACAGGCCGCCGGGGTTGTGAACGGGGTCATACGCCGCCGCGCCAAGACTGGCATACCGGAAGTGCATGTAGTCGCCCGAGATGTTGAACAGCAGGTTCTGGATCGGCTTCGCCTGGATCTCGAGCTCGGCGCCAGAGATGTGCGCCTTGCCGGCGTTCAGAGTAATCGTGCCGCCTGCGGTCGTCTGCGCGTAACCGATCAGCTGCAAGTCGGTGACATCGTTGTAATAGACGTCGCCGTTGATAGTAATGCGCCGGTCGAACCACTCGCTCTTGGCACCGATCTCATACGACTTCAGCTTCTCAGCCGCGAACGGCGTCGCCGTCGCCGCATTGATCGGCTGCGGGTTGGAGCCGGCGCCCTTGAAGCCCGTCGCATACTCAGCGTACGTCATGAAGTGCGGCGTCCACTGGTACTGAATCGCCACCTTCGGATCGACGCGAGAGGTTTTCTCCTCGACAGGGATCGAGGGAACGCCAAACGAGTAGGAACCCGCCGGCTTCAACGGATTGACCGGCACGCTCGCGACGTTCACGCCCTGGTAGGCATAGTTGAACTTATCGTTGCTGTAGCGGGCGCCCGCTTCGAAGCTCAACGCGTCCGTAATGTGATACACGCCGTGCAGGTAGACGGATTCGTCACGGTCAGTGGTCGGGTTATAAAGAACTTCGTTGATGCCGAAGAACTGCGGGCCCACCGAGCTCACGACGAGATGCACGTCGGACTGGTCGGTGCCCTGCCCGTGGAAGTAGTACACACCCGCGGTCCACTCGAACTTGTCGCCGAAGCTGGTGCCGCTCAGGCGGTCCTCCTCGGTGTACGACTCGTAGCGGATGTTGTTCTGGACCATGTTGATGGGAATCGGCCCATCCTTGTACTCGACGATCGAGCCATTCTGGTTGTGATAGCCACTGATCGAGGTGAAGGTCATGTGGCCCGGCAGCTGCCAGTCGAGCTTGCCGGTGATGTCCCAGATGGTCTGCGGGTTGTTGTTCTGGAACTGCAGCCCGCTCAACGGGTTGTTGAACGTCGCGTAGTTCGAATAGGGATTCGGGTTGATGAAGGACTGGTTGATCGCGACGCCGGTCAGCGGGACCGACACCTTCGAGTTGAAGTTGGCGAGGTTGCTACCCGGATAGTTCGGGTTGATCACCAAAGGCACTTCCGGGACCGTCTCGTCCCGATCGCGGGTCGTGGTCGCCTCGAGGCGCGCGGTGATGTTGTCGGACGCGAGCCACTTGAACGCTATGCGTCCATACGTATCGCTCAGGCCACCTTCGGTGCCGACCTTGCAGTTGTTGTCGGACTTGGGCTGCAGCGTCCCGTGGTTGGGGTTCACGCACGCGTAGTCGTAACTGGTGACATAGCCGTCACTGTTCTCGCTGCCAGCGGCAACGCGCATGAACAATGTATCAGCGATAATCGACGTATCGAACGCCGCACGGATCCGACGATCGTTATAGGAACCCACGCCGGCTTCGGCATATCCCGAGTTGTCGCCCTTGGGGTCGACCTGGCGGATACTGACAGCGCCACCCTCGGAGTTCTTACCGAACAGAGTGCCCTGCGGGCCGCGGAGCACGTCGACGCGCTCAATATCACCGAGTGTCAACATGCTACCGAACGCTGTCGGCTGGTAGATGTCGTCGACATAGATCGGCACGCCGGGCTGGAACGCGAGGCTGTAGTTCGCCTGCCCGAGGCCGCGGATATAGGCGACGAGCGTGTTGCCGCCCGTGGAGCCTTCCTTCACCAGGGTGGTGCTCGGCGTGACGGCGGTGAGGCCGGTAACGTCGGTGATGCCGCGTGCCTCGAGGTCATTGGCGGTGAGCGCCGAGATCGAAATCGGGGTGTCCTGCAGGCTCTCGGCACGATAACGCGCCGTGACTACAATTTCCTCCAACTCCGCCGGAGCGTTGGCGTTCCTGGCAGGTTGGTCAGCCGCTACCTGGTCCTCGGCGTAGGCGATCCCACCACCGTAGGTCGACAAGGCCCCAACAAACACGACACTGGCGGCCCGCTTCGAAAAAATCGACATAATTGCCCCTCGTTTCCGCCCGCCTGAACGGGCTGCTTCAAATCCCTAAAGTGCGCGCTCTTTAACTCAGCGAGCGCGGATCTGTGATCTTGCCGTTGATGGCGGACGCGGCGACGGTGAGTGCCGAGCCCAGAAAATGCCGTGCCTTGGGATGCCCGTTGCGACCCGGGAAATTGCGGGCCTGCGTCGAGATCATGACTTCGTCCGCGGCCAGCGCGCCCATGTTGAATGCCTGGTTGGAGCCCGCGCTCGCGGGGAAGATGTTGGCCCCCGCCTTGTAAAGCGTCTCGAACAGCCCTTCCTGGAGCGCGGCGAGATAGATTCCACGGGTCGCCGGGACGACCTGCAGCCGCACGCCGGGATGCACCTTCGCATTCGCAAAACACTTCGCGAGAGTGCGGATGTCACTCAAGCGACCACCGGTGCTACCGCCCGCTTCCGCCACGTTGATTGGCGTTCCCACCGCGGCATCGATCGGCTTCACGTTACCCACGGTGGGCGGACAAGCGACCTGGGGCTCGATCTTGCTCACGTCGATGTCGACGATTTCGGCATAACGGACGTCGGCATCGTTGCGGAACAATTCGAACTTCCCGCCGCCCCCCGGGAGCGAGCGCACATATTCCGCGGTCTTCTCGTCAGGATTGATGTAGCCGCATTTGCCGCCCACATCGATCGCCTGCAACGGAAACAGGCAACGGTCGATGACACTCAACCCTTCGATGTAGGGACCCGCGTACTCGATCGCCTTGTAGATCGCGCCATCCTCGCCGAGGCGGCCAATCATGTATTGCGAGACATCGCGCGCCATGACTCCCGGCCCCATCGTGCCGTGGAAGTGGACCTTGATGGTGTGTGGCACCTTGAACCAGCCGGACTCGTGGACAAACCCGAGCGCGGCCATCGAGTTATTACCGATGCCCGTGGCGAAAGCGCCCAACGCTCCATACATCGGCGTGTGCGAATCGCAGCCGACGACGACCATGCCCGGCGAAACCAGCCCGGCCTCCATGATCACGTGATGAATGCTGCCGCAGCCGCTGTCGAACAGGTGGCGGATCTTGTGGCGCGCGGCGAACTTGCGCACCGCCGCCAGCGCTTCGGCGGCCTCACGCGTCGCGGGCGAGAAATTGTGGTCGAAGGCGAACACCAGCTTGTCTGGATTGGCGATGCGCGCGCCTTCCATCTCGTTCTCGAACACCTTCATCACGAAGTTCGCGCTCAGGTCGTGCATCAGCATCACGTCGACGCCGGTGATCACGACGTCGTCGGGCTCGACCAAAGCCTTGCCGCTCTTCCTTGCGAGTATTTTTTCGACGACGTTCATAGCTTCCGCCAGCCGTCCGGTCCCTGGAGCCCGGTATCACCGTAGTAGAGTCTATTCTCGTCGCGCTCAATCATAACTTGTATCGAAGTGATCACATTTAAGGAATCCTCCTGCGAAGAGATTCCCTCCCACGGGTAGCGTCCGGACAACAACTCGCGGTGAACGTCGGCAGTCGCCGACGGCGGTAACGCGGATGTAACATTGGCTGCATTTCGGGACAACTTCACCCAGTGACCGTTGTGCTCTAGCGCGACGGTCGCGGATGAATTTTTGTTTATCTTGTTTCCGGCCGCCGGCAGCGGCACGCCGCGTCCGTCGGAAATCAATACAACCAGGTCTTCCGCGCCGGCACGCCGGAAGCGCCGTTCGAGCCGGCCCGCGAGCTCATAGTCGCTGAGTCCGATGGCACCGGGCGTAACCTCCCCTTCCAGGACCTCGCGCGCCAGCACGGCTGCGCGCCGATGCATCGCCAGCTCCGACTCCGTGGCGACCGGCCGGAACGCGCCGCGCGGTACATCAACGAACGCGAGTTTCTCCGCGTCCAGTTGTGTATAGAGATCGTTTGGCAGCCCCGCCCGGTCGAGCACCCCCAGCTTGCTCCAGCCCTTCTCCGCGCACAGCTTCGCGAGCTGTCCCGGCAAACTGGGGCTCGGCAGAATTGTCTCGTGAACGGTTACCGTCTTGATCCAGGGATAGACCCGCGGCGACAAAGCGCAGAGCAGAATCGGTTTCTCACCACGCGGCACGACCGTCAGCGCACGGTTCCAGTACGGCATGTAGTTCGAGATGTAGCGCACGTCATTCGAGCGGCACACATCCGAATACGCGACCAGCGCCGGAACGTCGAAGTCGGCGCAAAGCTGGTAGAGAGCGCCCAGGCGCGCGTCGAAGGCCGCGACCGGCAACTCGTCCCGGTCCCAACTGATGAGTCCTCTTTTCATGACTGAAACAGCTTCTTTTCCGTCTTGTTGAGCGACACGCAGCCGGTTCCGGTCACCAGCAGCGTATCCCCGAATACCATGTAGCCCGAGAGCGGCAGGTATGTGTTTGGATGCGCGATCAACACCATGTCGGGCTTTACGATGTAGTGAACGTTCTCCAACACGTGCGGCAGCTCGTCGGGATACAGGCCCAGGTTGTGGCCGCGGACGCGCGTGTATTGCGGCCCGGTGTATTCGCCGAAGCCATGCCTGCGGAACACGTCGTTCTGCACGCGCGCGACATCGGAAATATCGACGCCGGGGCGCAGCAGATCCTGCGCGGCCTGCTGGGCCTCGGCAAAGATCGAATACGCCTGCAGCTGTTTGTCATTCGGTGCGCCGATCACCAGCGTCCGGCAGATCTGCGCGTAGTAGCCGTTTACCTGCGGGGTGAGCTCCGTGGTGACACTGTCGCCCACCTGGAACTTGCGGCCGGTGGGCGGCTTCATGCCGGTGACTTCGGTCCCGCCGGAGGCGACCAGCATGAAGTTATCTTCGGCGCCGTTGGCCTTGACGAACGCCTCGACCTCGGCGACCAGCTCGTACTCGGTCATGCCCGGCTCGCACACCTTGACGAACTGTTGGTAGCCACGGTCCGCGAGATCGGCCGCCTGCTTGATCCACTCGATTTCCTCGGGAGACTTGACGCGGCGGATCTCCTCGACATCGAGCGTCGCAGACACGGGAGCTGTCCTGACGGAGTCGCGCACGATCTGCACGAAGCGCGCTTCCATATGCTCCATGCCGTTGATGGCCACCACCGCCGCCGGCTCCTTCGCAAGCAGTGCATTCAGTCCGTCAGCGAGCCGTAAAGCCAGCGAGGCATTGCCATTCACCGCGGCCGCCACCGGTTCGAGATCCCAGGGATCGGTGACAACGGCGCGGACTTCACCGCTCTTGAACAGGGCGGCCACGGCCTGCGGCCCCTGGAAGTTCACATTCACCAGGCAGCGGAACAGGTCCTTGCGCCAGTTATCGCCATAGAACAGCAGCAGGTCCCAGCCCCGCTCGGCCATCAGCTCCAGAAAATGCCGGTGTCGGTCTCGATTCAACATTCGCGCTGCCACCATCAAGGAGACACCGATTCCAGGAACCATTCGGTCGGCAGCTCTTTGCCCAGGCCAAGCGCCCGGGCACGCTTCAGTACCGCGGCTCCTACGGCCGCGAACTGGATTCCCGAACCGGTGTTGTTGTTATAAAGAGTGATCTGGTCGGCGCTGCTGCGGCCCTTGACGCGGCCGGCCACCAACTCCTGGATCTCGTGGATGTCGTTCCAGGCAATGATGCCGTTCTGCGCGGCATCCCAGATGTCCGGCGACTTATCCTGCTGCGCGACATCCTTGGCGTGCACGATATAAATGTCGGCGCGCCTGATCGTCTCGTCGTCGATCTCGCGGCGCTTGTTGCTGCCGTCGGAGCCGCCGATGGAAGCGACGTACACGCCCTTCTCCAGCCAGTGCCCATCAAACACAGGGTCCCACGCGGCGGTAGCCGCCTGGATGACATCGCTGCCATCGACGGCTTCGCGAGCCGAGGCCACGGCTTCGACCGAGCGCCCCAGGGTCTCGCTCATTTCGCGGGCGAACTTGCGGCAATTGTCCGGGTTCGGGCTGTAGACCTTGACGCGCTCGAACGGGAACAGGCTGCACAGCGACTGGATGTGCGCGCTCGCCTGCCAACCACTGCCGAACAGTCCCAGGACCTTCGGCTTTGCGGGCGCCAGGTATTTCGCGCCCACCGCGCTCATGGCGGCCACGCGCATTTTCTGAATCACGCCGTCCGGCATGATCGCGACGGGCTCGAGCTTCTCCAGATCGAACAGGATCACCAGGCCGCACCAGCGACCGCCCGTGGCGACCGGCAATATGCGCCGCCGTTTCACGCCGTTCGTATAAGAGAACCCGGCCATATCCGAGGTGATGCGCAGGGCCCACACGCCGCTGCCGACGCCACCGCCCTCCTGGGACTTGAACCGGTACTTGAAGCCGGGGTTCTCCTTGGATTCCACCGGCATATAGGTTTGCGAGCGCGGGCGGTTGATCGCCTGCCCCTGGGCCAACTCGCCCAGAATCGCTTCGGTTGCGGACAGAGCGTCCTGGTGTGTGAGCGCCTTGTCGACGTCCTCGTTACTGAGTAGCAGTGTCATCGAGCCCCCTTGGTTAAAAACGCGGCGGAGCCGGTCTTGAGCAAGGGAATGAGCCCGCCTGCCTCGAGCATTTCAAGCAAGAACGCGGACGGGGCTTTGCTCTGCAGGGACTTACCGGAGGTCAGGTTCTCCAGCGTTCCGGCTCGCACATCCACGCGTAGGCGGTCGCCGTCCTCCACGAGAGCGTGCACACCGGGTGCTTCGAGGAGAGGCAGGCCAATCTCGTGGCCATTCCTATAGAATGTGCGCGAGAAGAGTTCGGCCACCACGGCGCCGATGCCGGTCGCCTGCAAGGCCTTCGCGGCGAGCGCGCGACCCGAGGAGCAGCCGAAATTACGTCCCGCGACCAGGATGTCGCCAGGCTTGACCTGCTTTGGGAAATCTGGGTTGAGCGTCTCGAGAACGAACGCAGCCATTTCCTTGGCGGTCTTGAACATAATATGCGTGGGAGTGATCATGTCGGTCGGGATGTGATCACCGAACTTCCAGCATCGCCCCTCAAAGACCAGCTTTGTCGCCACTGTGCATACCTATCGAGTGTTGAAACGTCCGCTCCCGCAAAGATCTTCCGGACCCTTCCCGGCGCGCGCGCACGCGGGTACGCGGCCCGTTACGCATAACGAGCTCACGTCGGCACTTCCGACGGACGGCATTAGTTGACTGGCCCGAGCCACACACTCGAGCGGCGCTATTGTTGACTGGCGCGCCCTAGCTGTCTAATAGCATCTCTGCCCTAACCCATAGCTCCGAGTTAACCCCCACAATGGATCTGAGTCAGCTCAAGCGCTTTGTTACAACTGTTGAAGGCGGCAGCCTGGGAAAGGCCGCTGAGATCCTCAACATCTCGCAACCCGGACTGAGCAAGAGCATTCACCAACTCGAAGCCGACTTCGGGGCGAAGCTGCTGGACCGCGGCCCCAAAGGTGTGACGTCCACCGCATTTGGCGAAGCGGTCTACCTGCGGGCGAAGCGGATTCTGGCAGAATGGCGTCACCTGGAGAACGAGCGCGTCGCGCTGTTCAACGGACTCGTAGGCCACATCACGATTGGCGTCGCACGCGGCACGGGCTTTCTCGGACGCGTCATTCCGGCGGCGAGCGCCAGACTTACCAACAGCCGTTATGCAGTGCATCTCACCGTGGTGAGCGGCGTAGCCGAGGAATTGGCCCGCGCGCTGCGCCTCGGCGATCTCGACTTCGCCGTCGCCGTGTTGGATAACGTCTCGGGCAGCACCGACCTGGTGGAGGAAGTTCTCTTCTACGACCGCTGCGGCATATTCGTCGACTCGGCCCATCCGCTCGCCGGCCGCGGCCCGGTGAGCATCGAGGACCTCGTCAACTACTGTTGGTTATTCTCTTCCGACGCGGGATCGCTGCGCGACGCTCTCGATGACCTGGCGCAGAGCAAGGGTGTCGAGCCGCGCAAAACCATCATTGACAGCAACTCGGTCGTCTACCTGGTGAGCACCCTCATGGGCAGCGAATTCGTGGGTCTGCTGTCGATGGATTCCGTCGAGGACGCCGTAAACGCGGGTCACCTCGTCGAGGTGGTGCTGGAGCCGTCGCAGCGCTCGGAAGTCGCGCAAGCGGCGGTCGAGCGGCCCATCGGGTTCCTGCGCCGCGCTGACACGACGCTGTCCCCGGTCGCGCTGGCCCTGCGCGACGAGATTCTCGCGTTGTGTATCAAGTTAGGCTATCCGCTGGTGGCGGCGGCCCAGGTCGCCGCGGCTGCCCAGTCCAAAAGCGCCTAGCAGACAGCCCCTTACGTCCTTTAGGGCGCGGCCGGCGCGACTGACGCACCTGGCGCGGCCGGCACAGCCGACACATTCCACCCGCCACCGAGCGCTCTGACGAGTTGCACGCTCGCAACCATGCGACGCAACTGGATGTCGGCGGCCGCGAGGCGCGCCGACAGCGCGGCGTTCTCCGCCACCACTATCTCGAGATACGTAGCGATGCCGCCCTCATAACGGAACTGCGCCTGCTCGAGCGCTCCGGCGGTCGCGGTAACCGCCGCCGCCTCGGTGACACTCTCCTCTTCGAGCTCGCGCAGCGCCGCGATGTTGTCTTCGACGCTCTGGTAGGCCGCCAACACCGCATTCCTATAGTCCGCTACCTGTTCGTCATACGCCGCCTGCGCCTGGGCGGATTGCGCGCGGTGCAGGCCTCCATCAAACACCGTCAGCACTCCTTGCGGACCGACCGACCACGTGCGGCTCGGCGCTGTCAGCAGATTCGATATCCGGGTGCTCTCGAGGCCCGCCAGTGCGGACAGACTGAACACGGGAAAATACGCCGCCCGTGCCACTCCGATCTGCGCATTCGCAGCGGCCACGCGCCGCTCGGCAGCCGCAATATCCGGACGCCGCTCCAACAGCGCCGACGGCAACCCCGGGTCGACGGCCGGCGGCACGACTTCCAGCTGCAGAGGCATTGCCTCCAGGTGCAAGGTCGAGGGCGACTCACCTAACAGCACGGCGATGGCGTGTTCCGTCTGCGCGCGCTGCAAGCGATTGTCGGCCGCTTGCGTCAGAGCCGTTTGCAATTGCGCCTTGGCTTGATCGAGATCGGAGAGCGCCGCGGCGCCGCCATTGAATAGATTCTGAGTCAACGCCAGGGCGCCGGAGTAATCCGCGGCCGTGCGGTCGAGCAACTGCTGCTGAGTGTCCTCACTGCGCAGGGTGAAATAGTCGGCCGCCAGTTCCGCGTGCGTACCGAGATCGAGCGTCGCCAGGTCGGCAGCGCTCGCCTGCTCGCTGGCGCGCGCGGCAGCAAGGAGGTTTCGTATACGTCCCCACGCGTCGAACTCATACGAGATGTCCGCGTTCAGAGTGAAATCGTTTCCGGTCGCCGGCTTGGTGGGGGTATAGGCGGGTGAGTTGATGGACTGACGCTCCCGAACCCCGCGTGCGGCGGCGGTGAGAGTCGGAAAGAGAAAGGAGCGCTCGATGCGCGTCTGGGCGCGCGCCTGCTGCAGGCGCGCAAAAGCGGCCTTGATATTCTGGTTGGAAACCGTCACCTGGTTTTCCAGCGCATCGAGCCGCTCGTCGTTGAAAATCTCCCACCACGCGCCCCGATTCCCCGCGTCGGCAGGCTGCGCGGTCTTCCAACCTGCGCTCTCCTGGTATGCAGGCGGCGCCGGCTCGGTTGTCGGGCGGGTGTAATGCGGCGCGAAGTTGCAGGCGCTCAATAGTCCGCACGCGCAAACCACGCAAGCCAGCCCGCGACGCGCTCCCGACATGCTACTTCTTCCCAGGCTGTTGACGCACGCCCACCACCCTACTCCTTCCCAGGCTCTTGCTGTTTTGGTGGCGGCGGCTTCGCGATGCGCACCTGGGCCCCGTCGGTGATCGAGTCCGGTGGATTTACGATGATCACGTCGTTCGCCGTCACGCCAGTCAACAGCTCGACCGTCGTGCCGAAGTCGCGCCCCTGGCTCACGCTATGCAACTTCACGCGGTTACCCTGCTCGACAGTCGCTATCTGCAGGCCAGCCGCCCGAAACACCAAGGCCGTCGCCGGTACGCGCAAGGTATTCGCGTTGCCCGGCAACTTGAAGTGCACTTCAGCGTATGCGCCCGGAAACAACTCACCCTTACTGTTATCCACCTGCAATTCAACCTGCAGCGTGCGCAGCGTGGGATCGAGCGCCTGGGCGGTGCGGACCACTTTCGCCGGATATTCGACGCCTGGATGCTCGTTGAAGCGCAGTTGCGCCGCCACGCCTGGCAGCATCTGCGGCGCGTACTGTTCCGGCACCTGGACATACACCCGCAAGCGGGTGACGTCGGAGACCCGGAACAACTGGGAGCCCGTCGTCTGCCCCGCGTTGATCAGCGCGCCAATATCGGTGTTGCGAGCCGTAACCACTCCGTCAAACGGCGCCACGACGCGCTTGAACGACTCGAGCTCTTCGAGCCTCCCAACGTTCGCCTGCGCCGAGGCCGCCGTTGCCTGAGCGGCCTCCGCACTCGCCGCCCTCGTTTCCGCGTCCTGCGGCGAGACCGCCTTGTTGACCAGAAGTCCTTTCCAACGCGCATCGGTACTGGTCGCGATCCGCGCATTGGCCGCGGCGGTGGCCAGATCGGACTTCGACTGCCGCAACTGTTGATCGATTTCCGGTGTCTCGATTTCGGCCAGGAGTTGGCCGCGCTTCACCGGCGTCCCGATATCGGTGTACCAGCTCTTGAGATAGCCGCTGGTGCGCGCATAGATCGGCGCCTCGATGAACGCCGTGACGTTGCCCGGCAGCACCAACTCGTCACTGGCCGGGCTGGCGGTGGGCTTGGCAGTGCGCACGACAGGGATGGCCTCCTGCGAAGTCTCCTGGCCGATTTTCTCGCGACCCCGGACTCGGCTCACCACACCCCAGATCGCGAGGATCACCGCGGCGATCAGCAGTATCCAGAGGAACCGCTTCATGCCGCGCAACGAGTCCTCAGCGCTCATGCCGGCTCCTTATTTGCCGCGCCGCCCGCGCCTGGCCGCCCATGAATCAACACAAACACCGCCGGCACGAACA
>DATBCZ010000098.1:0-14238 GCA_036270175.1 Steroidobacteraceae bacterium
TCGCGACGGTCCGTGCCTATCTCGAACGCGAGTCGGGGCTGGCGGAGCCGCACGTGCTCCCTGAAGACGTCTATCGCGCGTGTCACACCCTTTCTGGTAGCTCGAAGATGGCGCAGGCGCGCCATGGCACTCGCGTCGCCGAACCTCTCGATCACTGGCTGCGACGCGTGTTCAGCGGCGGACTGGGTCTGACACAAAAGGACCTGACTCTGCTAGCGGACTGCATGCTGGCGATGGAGTCCGTCGCCACTCACCTCGACGAACCCACGGGCTATTTCGTGACCCATTGGGAACTGCAAGAGCGCATTGCCGAGGCCGACAAGGCTCTCGACCAACGGTTGGCCGCCGCCGCAACGGCACGCGCCGCGCAGGAAGCTTCTGCCGACGAAGGGGCGTCCGAAGACATTGTTCCGGAGGAGGAGCCAGAGTCGTCGGAGGATGCTGGAGACTTCGACCCCGAAGTCGCGGCGATCTTCACCGAAGAGGCGACGGAGCTCATCGAAGCGTCCGAGCAAGCCCTCGGCGACTGGCGCTCCGAGCCTGGTAGCGCCGAGTACCGACTGGGACTCAAGAGGCCGCTGCACACCTTGAAGGGCGGAGCCCGCATGGCGGGCATCATGGCGATGGGCGACCTGAGCCACGAGTTGGAAACCCTGGTCATGCAGGTGGACAACGGTACGGTCGCGCCGAACGACGCGCTGTTTGAAGTCGTGCAGGCAAGCCTCGATGAGCTGGCTCGCATGCGCGAGATGGTTGCCAACGGCCGCCGTGTTTCGCCGGCCCGCGCGATGATTGCGCGCATCAAATCCTTGTCGCTTCCGAAGAGCGCGCAGGCCGCGTTGGCTGCCACTCCGGCGCGTGCGGCTGCTCCGGCGCCTGTGAGTGCCCCCCCTTTTTTTCCAGAACCCACTAAGCCCGAAATCCCTGAATTCGACACTGATATTGTCAAATTCGGTGCCGAAATCGCGCGGTTGACACCGCAAGCGCCGGCAGCGGGTCCAGAGCCCGCGTCAGAGCAGCCGACCGAAGAGTCGTTCGACCTGACCGACGACGGCGACCCGACCGCTGAGAGTGCCGCCCTGGTATTTACTCCGCCGTTGGAGTCAGTAGAGGCGCTCACCCAACCTGACGACCCCGAAAGCATCGAGGTTGGCGCAGCCATCGAGGCTGGTGAAGGTATCGTGGTCGGCGAGAGTGAGGCGTCCTTCGACGAGATACTCGGAGCGGGCGCGACACCTGATGTCCACGCGCCGCAGGCTCAACCGCCCGAGCAGTCCTGGCTGAACGAGTCGTCGCAAGCGCCCTGGCCTGCGGACCTGCAAGCTAACGATGCAGATCCGAATGCGCTGACCAGCACCGTTGCCGGCCTCGACGCCGCCGCCAACTCGCATGCTTTCCTCAATTTCACGGACGGCGCCAATGAGTCGTCCGACGCGGACTTCCTCGGCGCCGCCGGTTTGAATGCGGAAGCGGAGCCGGAAGGCGGCGAAAGCCACGGTTTCAGCGGCGGCCTGCACGCCGGAGCTCGCGAAAATGAGGCTGCCGGCGCTGACGCCGGGCTTGGCTCCCACAGTGACAACGGTAACGCCGACGCGGGGATGATCGTTGTCGAGGAGCCGCCGGCTTTCGACGCGTTGCCTGTGGTCGACAATCCTGCACCCGAGATTGAGCACCTCTCTGCCACGGGTGTTCACTCGGCCCCCATCGAACAATCTTTCGGGTCCGCTCCTCTTTCGCAACCGGCCGCGCCGGCTGTATCCAGAAGTGTTTCCATCAGCTTCGAGCGCCGCACCGAGCCACGCGGCGGCGATGACGGCCTGCAACCGCCGGCGCCCGTGCCGCCAGGACGTGAGCCGGTTGCGCCCGCGGAGCGCCAGGAAATGGCGCGCGTCGACGCGGAACTGCTCGACCAACTTCTGAACATCTCCGGCGAGGCGAGCATCGCGCGCTCGCGGTTGGAGCAGCAGCTCGGCTCCTTCGACTTCAACCTCGGCGAGCTTTCCCGTACCGTCACCCGTTTGAAGGAGCAGTTGCGCAGCCTCGAAATCGAGACTGAAGCGCAAATCCTGCACCGTCACGAGGACGAGGGCGGCCACCGCAGCGAGTTCGATCCGCTCGAGCTCGACCGTTACTCCTCGATCCAACAGTTCTCCCGCGCCCTGGCCGAGACCGCGAACGACGTCGCGAGCATCCAGCAGCTCCTCGAGAACCTGGCGAAGGACACGCAGACCCTCCTGCAACAGCAGGCGCGCACTATCACCGAGCTGCAGAACGGCCTCATGCGGACCCGGATGGTGCCCTTCCAGCGCCACGTGCAGCGACTCGCCCGTATCGTGCGGCAAGCCGCCTCGGACACCAACAAGCGAGCCGAGCTCATTGTCGAAGGCGCCTCCGGCGAGCTCGATCGCCAGGTGTTGGAGCGCATGCTGCCGCCTTTCGAGCACATGCTGCGTAACGCCGTCGTGCACGGTATCGAAAAGCCCGAAGAGCGTATCCGCGCCGGCAAACCCGAGGCGGGCCGTATCGTTCTCGAGTTGCATCGCGAAGGCGCTGAAGTCATGGTGCGCCTCGTGGACGACGGCGGCGGCATGAATCTCAAGGCCATCCGCGCCAAGGGCCAGTCGCTCGGGCTCATCGCCCCCGGGCAGGCCCTGAGCGATGAAGATGCCATGCAGCTGATTCTCGAGCCCGGCTTCTCGACCGCGGGCGCGATCACTCAACAGGCGGGTCGCGGCGTGGGTATGGATGTGGTGGCGACCGAGATCAAACGTCTCGGCGGCGCCTTGCACATGGAAACCAAGTCGGGCGAGGGCACGGTCTTCACGATCCGCTTGCCGTTTACGCTCGCGATCAGCCACGCGCTCGTCGTTCGGACCGGCGAAGAATTCTACGCGCTGCCGTTGCCGACGGTCGAAGGCGTGTTGCGTTTGTCCAAGGCCGAGGTCACCGCGCACCTTGGGCGTGATGCCGCCGCCTTCGACTACGGCGGCCAGAAGTATCGATTCCAACATCTCGCGAACTTCGTGAACCTGGAGCCTTCACCGCTCCCGGAGCAGGACGTCACCATCCCGGTCGTGCTGGTGCGCGCCGGTGAGCACTCGACCGGCCTCGTCGCCGACGAGCTGGTGGGTAGCCGCGAGATTGTCGTCAAATCGGTCGGCCCGCAGATTTCGAGCATCCGCGGTATCTCCGGCGCGACGATCCTGGGCGACGGCCGCATCGTGATCATTCTCGATATCGGAGCGCTCGTGCGCGCCGAATGGCGCGCCCGGCCGCAGACGCCGATCGTTCCGAAAGAGAAGACCGACAAGCGCGTCTTCGCGATGGTGGTCGACGACTCCATTACCGTACGCCGTGTGACCCAGCGCCTCCTCGAGCGCAACGGCATGCGTGTCATTACAGCGCGCGACGGTATGGACGCGGTGTCACAACTGCAAGACAACGTTCCGGACATCATTCTGCTCGACATCGAGATGCCGCGCATGGACGGCTACGAAGTCGCGGCGCACGTACGCAATGATCCACGCCTGAAAGACGTGCCGATCATCATGATCACATCTCGTGTCGGCGAGAAACACCGCGCCCGGGCGATCGAGCTCGGCGTGGACGACTACCTGGGCAAACCGTACCAGGAAGCGCAGTTGCTGGAAGCCATCGCGCCGCTCGTGGAGCGCCGCCGCGTGGCCATCGGCACTCACCTATACGCCGCCGAGTTAGGTTAAGAGAGCTCCATGGCCGAACGCGTTACAGAAATTTATAGCCTGCTGGTGCCGCTCGTCGACGGACGGCTGATCATTCCGCGCGCCTGTGTCGCTGAGGTGGTTGGATTCCAGACACCGTCCGAGATGACCGGCGCTCCGCCGTGGTACATCGGTACGGTTCCCTGGAATGGCAAGGCGGTTCCTCTCGTGTCCTTCGAAGGCGCGTGCGGGCAGATGATTCCGCCGGCGTCGGGTCGTACGCGTATCGTTATCCTCCATTGTCTCGGCACGCGCGTGGACGGCGGTAACTTCGCAATCGTCTCACAGGGCTTCCCACAACTCGTGCGTGTCAGCAACGACGTCGTCCGACCCGACAATTCGCGAGTTTTCCCCGATCGCGCGCCGGTGATCTGTCAGGTTCGTATGATCAACGAGACGCCGCTGGTCCCCGACCTCGAGCGCCTCGAGGAAATGATCGCGGAAGAGACGACCATCGCCAGCTAGGAGCCTGGGCTCAGTGCCCCGGAACCGACATCGCCCTGGGCGGCCCCAATGTCGCGGTGCCTTTGGGCGCATCGTCACTCGAAGTCGTAGCGCTGGAGCTCGTGCCGCCCGCGGCCGCCGCCTTCTGCTGCGTGCTCTGCGAACGTCGCGACGGCGGTGGCCGGAACCCGATGGGCGCTGTATCCCCGTTATCCATGATTTTCGCGAACGGCAATCCGTTCACGGATGCGAGCGTGCCTGCGCACAACTCCAACTTCGGCAGCTTCGGCCATTGCTGCATTGTCAGCGTTTCCTTCGGAATCTCCACATCGACACTGGTGATCGGTACTGCGAGCGCCCCGGCGAGATGCTCGATGAGCGTGCGCAATTCGTCAGCGAAGTCATCCTGCAGCGACGGGTCGCGCACCAGGAAGTAAGTCGTCAGATAGCGGGCGATCGGCGATGCCTTGCCGATCTCGTGATTCACCAGCTCCTGCTCGTTGGCGAACGTGAATATCGAGGTGGTCGAAAGATAGTCCACGAAGTCCGTCGGCACCGACGGCTCGTCCGAATGAATCGCGGCGGTGGTGACCTTGATGACCGTGCCGGTCTTCTTGATCTGCACATCTGCGAGCTCGAGCTGGTAAACCAGCTTTGCGGGCCACGCCATGAAGATCGTCGGCGTCTTTCCGAGCACCGCCGGGCAGGCGCGGTACCAGATCGCGACTTGCCGCTCGTGTTCGATCACTGCGTGCGTGCGCACCTGCGTGACGATGACCTGTACCGGATCCACCGGCTCCTGCTTCTTCTCGCCCCAGATCGAGCGACCGATGAGGCCGCCCAGGATCAGGGCGAGGAGGGCGATGACGAGGTATTTCACGCTAAAGATCCCCGAAGTAGCGCTGGATTATGGTCAATGCCGCAATGGCCGCCGTTTCCGTCCGCAGGATCCTGGGCCCGAGCCGCACCGCTTTAAAACCCGCGGCAATGGCCGCTTCCTGCTCAACGTCCTCCAGGCCACCCTCTGGACCGATGAGGACGGTAATGCCTTTACCGACGTTCTGGAGGTCATCGATGCGGAGGTCGCCGGTGGGGGACAGGAGCAGTCGCGTCGAGCCGGCGGAGTCGGAGTGCGCTGTGGGGTCAGGCCGGCCTAGGGAGTCAGGGCCGCGCGCGGAGTCGGGGCGGCCGGACGAGTCTTCCGCCAGCATGTCGAAGAAATCCACGGGCGCAGCGAGCTCCGGGATCCGGTTTCGCCCGCATTGCTCGCACGCCGCGACCGTAATGGCGCGCCAATGTTGCAGTTTCCGTTCCGCCTGCTTTTCATCCAGCCTGACCACGCTGCGCTTGGTGAACACGGGCGCGATGCGCGACGCTCCCAGCTCAGTGGCTTTCTGGATAATCCAGTCCATCCGCTCGCCCCGCGAGATGCCCTGTACGAGCGTGAGAGGCAGGGGCGACTCACGGTCGAGCGGCCGGTGCTCTTCTACGGAAACCACGACAGCCTCCTTGCGAAACTCCTCGATGCGGGCGCCGAATTCGCCACCGCTTCCGTCAAACACCGTGAGAGAGTCACCACTGCGCAGTCGTAACACGCGTGCGATGTGATTCGCGGCGCTGCCTTCGACGACGACACGCTTGCCGGCTGCCACCGGCGCGGCCACGTAAACCCGAGTCAATCGCATGTTGCGCGCTCAATCCCTTCGCGTGCTACGTCGACCATCAGGTCGATCTCGTCCGGAGTAATGACGTACGGCGGCATGAAGTAGACCACATTGCCGACGGGTCGTAACAGCACGCCGCGCCCGACCGCGTGTCGGTAGATTCCCAGCCCGCGCCGTTCCTGCCAGGGATACCCCTCACGCGTCGCCTTGTCCTTGACCAGTTCGATGGCGACGATCATCCCGCGTTGCCGGACTTCGGCGACGTGTGGATGGCTCTCGAGGTCGAGCGCCCGCGCGCCCATGTGCGCCGCGAGCGTCCGGTTACGCTCGAGAACGTTGTCTTCCCGGAAGATCCGCAGGCTCGCCAGCGCCACCGCGCAGGCCAGCGGGTTTCCGGTGAAGCTGTGCGAGTGTAGAAACGCATTCAGCTTCGTATATTCATCGTAGAACGCCGCATACACGGACTCGGTCGTCAGAACCGCCGATAGCGGCAGATAGCCCGCCGTGAGTCCTTTCGACAAACACATGAAATCGGGACTGATGCCGGCCTGCTCACAGGCAAACATCGTGCCGGTGCGCCCGAAGCCCACCGCGACCTCGTCCGCGATGAGATGCACTTCGTAGGGGTTGCACGCGTCTCGGAGCATTTCCAGGTAAACCGGGTCGTACATGCGCATGGTGCCGGCACACTGCACCAGCGGCTCCACGATCACAGCGGCAACCTCGTGCGCATGGCGGGCCAGCGTGGCCTCCATGTGCGCAAACTTGCGGCGTGAATGCTCGGCCCAACTTTCACCGGGCTCCCGCTCATAACAATCCGGCGAGGGCACCGTGATGACATCCATCAGCAGCGGTTGATAGATTTCCTTGTACAACTCCACGTTGCCGACCGCCAGCGCGCCCAGGGTTTCGCCGTGATAGCTGTTCGAAAGCGTGACGAAACGGCGCTTGCCCGGCCGGCCCATGTTGCGCCAGAAGTGGAAGCTCATTTTTACCGCGACTTCGACGGCGGACGAGCCGTTGTCGGCGTAGAAACAGCGCGTCAGTCCCGGTGGCGCGATCGCGACCAGGGCTTCCGACAGCTCGATGACCGGCGTATGCGTAAAGCCGGCGAGAATCACCTGCTCGAGGTTGTCCAGCTGCTCGCGCAGCGCAGCGTTGATGCGCGGGTTGGAATGTCCGAAGAGATTCACCCACCACGAGCTGATGGCATCGAGGTAACGGTGCCCCTCGAAATCCTCCAGCCAGACGCCCGCGCCGCGCTTGATGGGAATCAGGGGCAACAGCGCCTCGTGATCCTTCATCTGCGTACAGGGATGCCAGACGTGCGCAAGGTCTCGCGCGACGTAAGATGCGTTGCTCATATTCAGGCCTTCGGCCAACTTCCTCGGGGTCGAAGCGACCCCGTACATTTTGCGGCGCTTCGCGCCGGTCAGATTCCGGAGAGCGATTGTGGCATGATCCCGGCGCGGTTGACCCCCTGCCGCTCAGCCTGATCCCCGTGCAGCCCAGAAAACATGCAACCTGCGAAAGTTGATCCCGCCACCGGTCTGCTCATCGGGGTCCGGCAGGTGTTATCCCCGCACTTCGATGCGCGTCCCGCAAACGCGGTGCCCGAGCTGATTGTCGTGCACGGCATCAGCCTTCCCCCGGGCGAATTCGGTGGGCCCTGGATCGACCGCCTGTTCACCGGCAATCTGCCGCCGGACGCGCACCCCTATTTTCGAGAGGCTGCCGCACCGGGCCGCCGCGTCTCAGCCCACGCCCTCATCCGCCGGGACGGACAGATAATCCAATACGTACCCTTCGGTGCGCGCGCCTGGCACGCAGGTCCGTCGGAATACCGCGGTCGCGCCGCCTGCAACGATTTCTCGATAGGCATCGAGCTCGAGGGCACCGACGATATTCCCTACACCGACGCGCAATATGACCAACTCGCACGCGTCGTCCTGGGGTTGCTCGCGACCTATCCGATGCTGTCGTCAACGCACATCACCGGACACAGCGATATTGCGCCGGTTCGCAAGACCGACCCGGGCCCGGCGTTCGAGTGGAGTCGGTTCCGAAGTCTGATCGCGTAAGAGTCGTCGTCGAGTCGCTTCCGCGCGGGCGGGTCCGGTCAGCTCTGCGGCTTGCTCCGATCGTGCCGCCAGAGCACCTCCGTGCCCCGCTCGTGCCTCGCCAGCACCCTCGCGAGCACGAACAGCAAATCCGACAAGCGGTTCAGATACTTCAGCACCTCCGGGCTGACGGTCTCTTCGCGAGCGAGCGTCCACGTCCGACGCTCCGCGCGACGCGCCACGGTGCGCGCCACGTGGCAGGCTGCGGCCGCAGGACCACCGCCAGGAAGGATGAATTCCTTAAGCGGCGGCAGGGCGTCGTTGAATCCATCCAACGCTTCTTCGAGCCGTGTCACATGCTGCTCCGAGATCGCCCGGTGGCCCGGGATGCACAGCTCCCCACCCATGTCGAACAGCTCGTGCTGCACTTCAGTCAGGCAGGTCACCACACCCTCCGGGAGGCCTGGCACGGCGAGCAGGACGCCCACCACGCTGTTGAGCTCGTCCACGGTGCCATAGGCCTCGACTCGTGCGCCGTCTTTCGGGACGCGCGTCCCGTCACCGAGCCCGGTGGTGCCGTCATCACCTGTGCGCGTATAGATTTTGCTCAACCGATTGCCCATGCTCTTCCCCTATCCGGTCCCGGCGAAAGTGAATTATGGCATCCAAAGAACTTCAGGCGGCGCTCGAAGCTGCGCAGGCCGCGGGCGAGGTGATTCGTTCCCTTTACCAGAAGAACATCACCGTCAAAACGAAGTCTGATGCCTCTCCCGTCACGGAAGCCGACGTCCGTGCCGAAGAGGTGATCAAAGGGATCCTGAGCGAGCGGTTTCCGGGTTACGGGTTCTACGGCGAGGAAACCGGGAAGCACTCGATGGGTGCCGAGAGTGTCTGGCTGGTCGATCCCATCGACGGCACCAAGTCGTTCGTGCGGGACTGTCCCTTCTTCTCGACGCAGATCGCGCTCATGCGCGCCGGTGAGATCGTTGTGGGCGTTTCGAGCGCCCCCGCTTACGGTGAGCTTGCGTGGGCGGAGAGCGGCGCCGGGGCCTTCATGAATGATCGCCCGATACGAGTCAGTAGCGTCATGGAGTTGAGCCGCTCGATCGTGTCCACGGGCAATCTGAAGACCATGACGCAGTCAGCGCAATGGAGCCGCCTCGGCGACCTCATCCCTCGCGTCAGCCGCATCCGCGGCTACGGAGATTTTGTGCACTACCATCTTCTCGCAAGAGGCTCGTTGGATGTCGTCATCGAGTCCGACGTGAATATCCTCGACATCGCCGCGCTCACCGTCATCGTGCGCGAAGCCGGCGGTACATTCACCGATCTGGCGGGAGGGGAGGTGACACTCGGTACGACATCAGTGCTGGCGACAAACGGTCCTCTTCATACGACCGTGCTCGAAGCGCTCACTCGCTGACAAACACACGCCGCCCGTCCTTCTCGATCTCGATCATCGGTGAGTCGTAGAGCGCGCTCAGCTTCTCCGCAGTCAACGCCTCACGCACCGGGCCGACGCTCCAGCGTCCGTCGCCGAACAGCAGCAATACGCGATCCGCGAAACGTGCCGCCAGGGTCGGATCGTGGAGTGTTGTGATCACGATGCTCCCCGATCGTGCCAGCTCGCGAAACAGTCCCAACACACCGATCTGGTGATGCGGATCGAGATGATTCGTCGGCTCGTCCAGCAGAAAGATTCCGGGTTGCTGTGCGAGCAGCGCCGCCACGGCTACACGGCGTTGCTCGCCACCGGATAGCGTATCGGTGCGCCTGTCGGCGAGCTCAATCAACCCAACAGCGGCCAGGGATTCCCGGGAGATGCGTACATCGTCCGCGGTTTCCCACTGCCACAGGCCCAGGTGCGGATGCCGTCCGATCAACACCATTTCCAGCGCAGTGGTGACGAACGCGTCCTCCAGATCCTGTGCCAGCAGTCCGAGTCGCAACGCCACGGCGCGGCGGCTCAGCTTATCGAATGGGATGCCGTCCAGATGCACCGCGCCATCCCTGGGCGGCCGCAGTCCGGCGAGCGTATGCAGAGTGAGAGTCTTTCCGGAGCCGTTACAGCCAAGAATCGCGATGACTTCACCAGGTGAGAATTCGACCGACAAACCACTGACCAACGCGCGCGCCCCAACATGCACACTGAGCTGCTGTGCTGTCAGTCCACGCTTCAATGGTGCGTCCATCGGATCTCGTTTGCCGTGGTGGGCCCGACGATCACGCTGCGCAGATTCGGCGGCATTTCAAAATCGGTCGGTGTGAGCGCGCGCCGCCCGGCCATGATCTCCGCGCTCGGCTGCGGATAACGGGGGTTGCGGTCGGGCTCGGCAAATCCGCTCGGGTAAAGCGGTGCGCCCGTGCCGAAGTCATATTTGTCAGTGGCTCCGAGTGTATGCATGAGCTCGTGGGCGATGACGATGTTGTTACTTCCCGTCATCTCCTTCATGGCAAAGCCATGGACGACGCCCATCAGCCCCTTCTGCAGTCCGTGAGAGTCCGGCACCGTGGGCAGCGAAGCCGGGTCGTGGTAGAGCACGAAGATGCGAATGCGCGGCGGTGTGCGGCCGGGAACTTTCACGGCGTGCGCGGCGAACCAGCGCAGCTTGAGACTCCACCATGCCACTCCAAACATCCCGGCGTCCGATGCGAGCTGTGGCGGAAGCTCCTTGCCCTCGGGGTACAGCTCCACGTGGACAGGTTCGTCGAGCGGCACCCCGAATCGATGGGCTTCGCGCTGGAAGAAGGTCTCGATGCCCGTGAAGTCGTCGGGGGAAAGGTTCGCGATATACCGTTCCGCAGCCGGACTGCCATCGCCGTTGAGCGGAAAGATGCCCACCCACAAAGTGTTCTTCCAGCTTTGCGTCTGTACCCGATCGAGCCACGTGCGCCCCGCCACGACTACGAGCACGATCAGTAGTAGGGCGATACGCAGTGTTTTCCACATGCTCAGCGACCGCTAGGATTTCTAAGGCTGCAGACGCGTGACGCTCCAGGGCCCGACGCCGAAGAAGTCATCCGCTTGCGGTGTGAGCTCACGCGTCCAGCGGGCGCGATCATGAATGCGCCCCTCTCCCTCGACCCACAGTTCGACCGAATCCGCCCAGAGCCGATATCCGCCCCAGTGGGGAGGTCTGGGGATGACAAATTCAGGATGGGCTTCATCGGTGGCGTGCCCCGGGTCCGGAACGTCAAAACGCGCAGCCGTGGACGTAACGGCTTCCTGCAGCGCTGCCCGCGAGGCCACCGGTGCGCTCTGCTCGCTCGCCCAAGCGCCGACACGGCTTTGCCAGGGACGCGAGGCAAAGTAAGCATCACTGTCCGCTGCGGGGGCCACTACGACAGGTCCTTCGACACGCACTTGCCGATGCAAGGCGTCCCAGTGAATGACCGCAGCGGCTCTGGGGTTGCCGGTGAGTTGCCGCCCTTTTCGTGACAGATAGTTCGTGAAGAACACCAGGTATCCCGGCTGTTCCACGATCTCCTTGCACAGGACCACGCGTGCGGAGGGCCGACCGTCCGAATCGCTCGTCGCGAGCACCATGGCGTTGGGATTCGGTTGCAACTGCTGCTGCCAGATCTCCGCCATCCACCGGTTGAGCACGACCAATGGCTCCGGGGGCAACGGCTCGGGAAGAAGCTCGGTAAAGTGTTTCATAGCCAATAATGTTAGTGCCTTTTCGGGCCTTTGCAGCGGAAATCGATCTGCGCACTTGCTTCGGCACCCGTGACGCCATTAGAAAGGGGCCTCACTTTCCAAAGGTCTCGGGACTGCATGCCATGACGCGCGACGATGTGACGCTGGATGACCTGCGCCAGCGCTTGAATGAGATCGACCGCCAGTTCATTGCGCTGATAGCGGAGCGCAAAGCCATAAGCGGCGAGGTTGCGCGCGTAAAGCGTTCTACGGGCTATCCGACGCGCGATTATGAACGTGAGCGCGACGTGATTCTTGGCGTGCGGGCCGCGGCCTCCGAGCTGGGCGTTTCCCCAGCACTTGCAGAGGAGATACTCAGGCTCCTGATCCGTTCTTCTTTGCAGACACAGGAACAGGCGAGCGTTGCCGCGCGCGGTGCCGGCACGGGCCGCCGGGCGCTGGTGATCGGTGGCGGCGGCAAGATGGGTGGCTGGTTCGTGGGATTTCTCGGCTCGCAGGGATTTACGGTCGAGGTGGCCGACCCTTCCGGCGGTCCCGCCGGCGTTCCTCGCGTGGAGGACTGGCGAAAGACGGACCTGAACTACGACTACATCATTGTCGCTACGCCGCTCGGAGTGACGGACGCGATCCTCAGTGATCTTGCGCTGCGCCGTCCCCGGGGTGTGATTTTCGACGTTGGTTCGCTCAAATCGCCGCTGCGCGCCGGATTGCTCGCGCTGAAGACCCATGGCTGTCGCGTGACGTCGCTGCATCCGATGTTTGGACCCGACACCGAGCTTCTTTCCGGGCGTCACGTTGTGTTCGTGGATCTCGGTCATGCCGAGGCTCTCGCGAGCGCACGCGAGTTGTTCGCCCCGACGATGGCCGAGCAGGTTGTGATGAGCCTCGACGACCACGATCGGCTCATCGCGTACGTGCTCGGTCTTTCGCACGCTCTCAACATCGCATTCTTTACAGCACTCGCGGAGAGTGGCGAAGCGGCGCCGCGCCTTGCGCGCATGTCGAGTACCACCTTCGACTCGCAACTCGACGTGGCGACACGCGTGGCGCAGGAGAGTCCCGAGCTGTATTACGAAATCCAGAGTCTGAATGACTACGGTGCCGAGTCGCTGGAAGCTCTCACTAAAGCGGTGGAGCGCATTCGCGCGGCAGTGTTCTCGAAAGACCAGCAGGCGTTCGCCGCTTTGATGCGTCGTGGCCGCGATTACCTCGATGACCGTCGCAGCGTGGCCGAGCGTCGTGCCTGACAAAACCCCACGGCGATCCGCCACGACCGAGGAACAGGTTCGTGCGCTAGAGAGCGACAATCGTCGTCTGCAAGAGCGTTTGCTGGACCTCAAGGAGGAGGTGAGTCGCAACGAGTCGTTGTTGCGCAAGACACAGGAGCGCGAACTGGAGCTGCTTCGGGCGGGCTCGCTCGCGGAATTGCTGGAGCGGCTGATCCACGGACTGAAAGGCTCGTATCAGCTCGATGCGGTGACCCTGGTGCTCAACGATCCCAACCACGAGATCCGGCATCTCATGGCTGGTGACGGCTTCCTGATCGAGGAGCTTCGGGAGGTGCAGTTTGTCGACGCCGTGGCGAGCGTTGCACCGACACTCCCGGATCTGGAGCGACCGTGGCTGGGTCCCTTCTGCCGGGAGGATCATGAGTTGTTGTTACAAGGGTCGGCCCGCTCCGGCAGCCTCGCGCTGATTCCTTTGTGGCGCAATCAGCAACTCGATGGCGTGCTCGTGTTCCACAGCCTGGATCCAATGCGCTTCAATCGCGAGCTGGCGACCGATTTCCTCGCGCACCTGGGCGTGGTTGCCGCGATCTGCGTCGAAAACGCCGTAAACCGCGCACGACTGGTTCGAAGCGGACTCACCGATTTTCTGACGGGCTTTCATAACAGGCGCTATTTGCAGTCGCGCTTGCGTGAGGAGTTGGCTCGCGCCCAGCGCGTCAAGCAATTCCTCGTCTGCCTGATGATCGATGTCGACCACTTCAAGCGGATCAACGACCAGTACGGACATCTCGCGGGCGACGCCGTCCTTCGCGAAGTCGCGCGTCGTATCGATAATGAGATGCGGACGAGTGATACGGGCGCACGCTTCGGCGGCGACGAGTTCGCTATCGTCCTGGCGCAGGGGAGCTTTGATGACGGCGAGCGCGTGGCCAACCGCGTTCTACGCGCCGTAAGCAGTCAACCGATCAAGATAGGCGCCCAAGTGACCGAGACCGTGACGCTGTCGATAGGCGTGGCCGCCGCCGCACCGGGGCCTGAAGTGAGAGATCACAAGCTGCTGGCGGAGCGCCTGATAGCGGAAGCGGACGCTGCCCTCTATCGCGCCAAAAGCGCGGGGCGCAACCGCGTCGCCACTTCGCAGAACATCGTCGCTTAAGATGAGGCTCGCCTCCGTCCTCTCAACAGAACGATAAACAATGGCGCTCCAACGAGTGCCATGATGGCCCCCACGGGCAGTTGCCGTGGGGCCGCGATCGTTCTTGCGACGAGATCAGCTAACGCCAGTAATGTCCCGCCTAACAACGCGGACGCCGGAGCGACGATGCGATGATCACTGGTGCGGAATGTCAGCCGTACGGCATGCGGAGTAATCAGTCCTACGAATCCAACCGTACCGGCGCTCACGACGGCGATGGCCGTCAGGACCGCGCACGCGAAGAA
>DATBCZ010000099.1:0-3450 GCA_036270175.1 Steroidobacteraceae bacterium
ATCTGAAATAAAAGCACCCGGATAGATGCCGGAGAGATTTCCCTGGCTCTCCGCAAGGTCACCGATCTCCGCACCGTAATAATTCTGGTCGGCACTGACGAAGGCCGGGGCCACAGGGTAGGTACTGAGATGAACCCAGAGTGATCTGGCGATGGTCAAGTCAACCTTCGGGTCCGGATCGAGCAAGGACGCCTGCAAAGCGGCGTTGTCGCCATTGAGCTGCGGCACAGTCAGGTCGCCGAGCCGTAGTGTCTGTGCCATCGCCTGTTGAGTCGTACCGACAGCGCCGTTATACGCAATCTGCAGGGCAATCGCCACACTCAGGGGGGCGATGGCGGTGTTGTTGCCCGAGTTGCTCTGCATGAGCGTGCCCTCCATTGACTGCGCCACCGCAGCGATTTTAGCCGCGTATCTCCATAAGAAGCTGTGGGAGATTTGTACTCATGCGTAGCTGGTCTGCTACAAACGGCTACACCCGTGGTGCGGCGACCGGCGCCCGTTTCTGAGAACATGCGCGATGAGTATGGACACCGCACACCCCCGCATTCTTCTGACGGCGACCCTCGTCGCTCTCGTCCATGTCGTTCCCGCGTTAGCAGATTGTAAGGGCGAGTCCAGCGAGTGCGTGCCCGTGGGCGGCTGGAATTTCAGTCTCGCCCTCGGTGCGGGTGTCAGGACCGATCCGGTGGTCCACGAAGGTACGATTCCGCTCGTCGTGATCCCGCAGTTCAGCTACTACGGCGAGCACTTCTTCATCGACGACCTGGACGCCGGTGTCACCTTCCTGGATAGCGACCACACGACACTCAGCCTGATTGCAAGCCCCGGCTACGACCGGGTGTTTTTCTACCGCAGCGACCCGCAAAACATTTTCGTCACGGGTCTGGGCAACTTCAACTCGAGTACGGGCGGCTCCGGGCAGCTTCCCGCCGGCAGCGGAAGCGGCTCGGGCAAGCCGCCCCCCGACATAACCGGCCAGGTCACAACCACGAAATTCCCACCACGCTCGCGGGCGTGGACCTATCTCGCCGGACCCGAATGGACCTTCAAGTACGTGGGAATCACTGGACAGCTCGACGTCCTGCACGAGATCACCGGCCATAACCACGGCAACGAGGTCCGGGCGGCGCTCGGAATACCGCTCTCGCGCGTGGGCGGAGCCTGGACGGCCGACGTGGGGATTACTTGGAAAAGTGCCGCCATCGTCAATTATTATTACGGCGCGCCTGGCATCTACGAGGGAGGAGCGGCGCTCGACCCGTTCGTGAAACTGGCGTATTCGCGGCCCCTGAAGGGTAAATGGAAGATCACGGCTTTCGTCGAATCCGAGCGGCTGAGCAACGCAATCGCCGACAGTCCGATCGTCAACGAGCACTTCGTGACCACCACTTTCGTGGGCCTGGTGTACGCGTTTTGAAATCACTACTCGTCACCGCGGGACTGCTGCTGGGCCTGGCCCAGGCAGTGCACGCGGCCGCCCCGGAGACCGTGGACGGCGACGGCATCCACCTCCAGCTGAGCCCGCGAATCTGCACCCTGGCGAATCGCGACAAACAGTGCCAGACCGCGGTGCATGCGCAGTGGAGCGCGCCGCGCGAGGAGTCGTTATGCCTGGTGATCGTGGATCGGCCGGATGTCAAGCACTGTTGGGAGCACTACTCCCAGGGTACCTACAGCATCGATCTGACTTTCGTGGATGACCTGACATTTCAGCTGCGCGATCCGGGCCTGCAGAACATACTGGCATCGGAGGTGCTGCGTGTGATCCGGGAGGCCCTGCACTACCGGCACCGGCGCCGCGAGCCGTGGAATATTTTCGAGTGAGCGCGCGCCGCCCCGGCCCGCGACGTTCCGTATGAGCGCCGTACCGGTCCCATCAATTCTGCTGGTCGAGGACGATCTGCGCCTGGCGGAGCTGGTGAGCCGTTATCTCGAGAGCAACGGCTTCAGTGTCGCGATCGCGAGCCGCGGCGACGAAGTCGCGGGCACCGTGGAGCGCGAGCCCCCGGACCTGGTCATCCTGGATCTCGGACTGCCGGGGGAGGACGGCTTTACGGTCTGCCGCCAATTGCGACTCATGTACACCAACCCCATCCTCATCCTGACCGCTCGCGACAGCGACATCGATCACGTGTTGGGACTGGAGCTCGGCGCCGACGACTACGTGATAAAGCCCGTGGAGCCGCGGGTGCTGCTCGCCCGGATTGGCGCCCTGCTACGGCGCAGCCGCGGCGCGCTCGGTCCGGAGCGCAAGCTGTTGCAGTTCGGAAAACTAACCATCAATGCGACTTCACGCGCCGTCCACCTCGATGGACAGAGCATCGCCTTGTCCGGCAACGAGTTCGATCTGCTCCTCTACCTGGCCTCGCACCCCGGTAAGATCCAGTCACGCGAGACCCTGTTCAAAGACCTCTTCAAACGCGAATACGACGGCATGGACCGGATGCTCGACATCCGCATTTCGCGCCTGCGCCGCAAACTCGGTGACGAAGCCGAGACGGCCGAACGGATCAAAACCATCTGGGGCCAGGGGTATCTGTTCGTCCCAGACGCGTGGTGACTCATGGTCCGGCACTTCCTGGGCCTGTACCTTCTCATCGTATTCACACTGGCGGTCGTGAGCTGGGGGCAGGACCGGCTGCTGCGGGTCTATAGCAGCACGGATGCTGCCGATGACAGACCGGTCGCCATCGCCATGTCGACTCTGGCCGATCGGCTGCATGGCGAGCCGCCGGACAAATGGCGGGACATCATCACGGGTGTCGCCGCAAGAACGGGCGTCGACATGGAGTTGTTCGCAACACGAGACATTGCAGGCGACGAGACGCTCGCGCAGCTCGCGCACGGCGCAATAGCCTACATGGAAGCCGCCGGCGGCGATTCCTGGGCGCTGCGCCGGCTGAACGCGGATTACGTACTGGCCGTCAAGTCCGCCGCACCCGGCGCGCGGCGCGGCCTGTTGGAGTGGTCGCTCACCATGCTTTTCTACGCCGCGATCGCCCTGGTGCTCATGTTTTGGATCTGGCCGCTGACGCGTGACCTGCGCGCGCTGGAGAAGGCCGCGGCACAGTACGGCAACCGGAACTGGTCCTTCAACGCCCGTATCAAACCGCACTCGCAGATCTACCCGCTCGTACAGACCTTTCGCCGCATGGCCGCGCGCATTGACGGCTTGATCGCCTCCCACAAAGACATGTCCAACGCGGTCTCGCACGAGATCAGGACGCCGCTGTCACGCATGCAGTTCGAGATCGAGCTCGCGCAGCAGGCAACGACGGTGGAAGAGGTGCACCGCGCACTGGGTCACGTCAAAACCGATATCGCGGCTATCAACGACCTGGTCGCGGCGACGCTGAGCTACGCGATCCTGGAACGCGCCGATGTCACACTCAACGTCAACTCTCATAATTTCACCGCGCTCATTCCCGCGATCGCCGAATCCGTAGCACA
>DATBCZ010000100.1:0-3398 GCA_036270175.1 Steroidobacteraceae bacterium
CTGCTGCTCACGGCCGCACAAAGCGCCCGCCGTGCCGGTCGACAAGTCCGTCACCCGCGACTACATCGTCTGTCTCGACGACGGCAGACAGCTCAAGACCCTGAAACGCTACCTGCGGCGCAAGTACTCCCTGACACCTGAGCAGTATCGCGCCCGTTGGCACCTGCCCGATGATTATCCGATGGTCGCGCCCGGATATGCGGAGCTGCGCTCTTCACTGGCGAGGGGCAAGGCCGGCAAAAACGGGCCGCGAAAAAACCTGGCTGGTCGGGTGGCTTAATCCCTGCAATGATGACGGTTCGAGAAGCGCCATCCGGAGGGGCGAGCGTCATGGCAGACCAGCAGAAACCGTGGGTCCCGTTGAGTTCCGCGGAGCTCCACGCCGAGGTCAATCCCCTCGGCGCGCAACTTTCTGTCTTCAGGGATCGTAGCGGCCGCGATCTGCTGTGGAACGGAGATCCGGCGGTCTGGGCCGGCCGCGCACCGATCCTGTTCCCCACCATAGGCGAGGTCGCGGGCGGAAATTATCGACTCGGGGCGAAGACCTATCGCCTCTCGCGACACGGGTTCGCACGCGGCAAGATGTTCGAAGTCGTAACAGCGACGGCGACCGAGCGGCCAGCGAGGGAACCCCCAGCGGGGGCGACCAGCGCCACGTTCAGACTGACGGCCGATGACGCCACTCTGCAGGTCTATCCGTTTCGTTTTGAGCTCGATGTTCGCTTCGCAGTGAGTGGCACGACACTGACGGTAACGACGTCTGTGCGTAACAAGGGCACGGAAAACATGCCCGCAAGCGTCGGCTACCATCCCGGTTTTCGTTGGCCCCTGCCTTACGGGCAACCGCGGTCGGCGCACTTCATCGAGTTCGCGAGCAACGAGCCCGCTCCGATCCGGCGGCTCGACTCGCATGGACTGCTGACTCCGGTGCGGCATCCAACGCCGATTTCCAACAGGCGTCTCGCGCTGGACAATGCACTCTTCGCGGATGACGTGGTCATTTTCGACGAGTTCCACAGCCGTTCCGTCATCTACGGCGCCGCAGAAGGTCCGCGCATCCAGGTGAGCTATCCCAACGCGACCTATCTCGGAATCTGGACCAAGCCGGGGGCCGGGTTTATCTGCATCGAGCCGTGGCGTGGCATTGCGGACCCGGTGGGATTTTCCGGCGACTTCACGGCGAAGCCGGGCGTGTTCAGTGTCGCTCCCGGCGAGGCCCAGTCGATAGAGATGGCCATCACCCTGTTGGGCGAATCATAGCGGGCGGCGGCGTAGTCAGCCGCAGGGACCACCTAACAGGCCGCTCTTCAATTCGGGATTCGGCGGGTTCGGGCCGAGCCAGATAGACACGAGCGCCCGTGCGAAATCATCGCCCGGGATCGTACCCTTCATGACTCCGTTCACATCCACCTGGATTCCCTTTCCCGGCAGACGCGTGAAAGTGAGGCGCTGGCCGGTCTCCATGTTCGACATCCACCCATTCAGCGTTGCAATCCGCGCGCTCAGTGCAGGCAACCCGTCTTTGGCTACCTTCTCAAAGCCTTCCTGCCAGGCATTGCGCAGATCGCCGACACCCACGTTGCGCACGAAGTGGAGAATGAATTGGGCCGGCGTGCCGGGATCGATGAGGGGCAGCGGGTCCGCTCCGGGGTGAGCGACATACAGGGCGCCGACATAGACGTTCACCTTGAGGAACGTTGCCTTGCGCATCCCCAGCCCGTTCAGGGCCAGGTCGCTGCCACTGACCTGCAGGTGGTCGGGAAAAGCAACCCCTTTGCACTCCCTGGCGTGCGCGGCCCCCGACAGCGCAGCAATCAGCCAACAGCTCAACAATACAACGCGCTTCATAGCTACCCCTTCACCTGTCCCTTGGAAGTCAGTGCGTTCATGACATCGTGCAGAAACTTCGGTGCCACCGGCTTGGTCAGATGCAGGTCGAAGCCGGCCTCGTAGGCATTGTGGAGGTCACCCGGCTGCCCGAAGCCGCTGATCGCGACGAGCTTCGGCGAGTGGTTCGGCAGCTGCGCGCGCAGCCGGCGCGCCACCTCGTGGCCATCGATATCGGGCAATCCGATATCAACGAGCGCAACGTCCGGGCGCCACTCCAGGGCCACCCGCAGCGCCTCCTCTCCGGTCGAAGCGGTGCGCACCGTGTGGCCTTCCAACGTGAGCATGGTCTCCATCATGCGCCGGCCGTCTTCATTGTCCTCGACCAACAGGATGCGACGGCCCTGCGGCCGCGCCGACGCAGACTCTTCCAACGACGCCGTACCAGGCGCCCCGGCCGCGATCGCAGGCAGGCGGATCGAAAAAGACGCGCCCTGCCCACGGCCCGCGCTGAATACAGAAACGTCGCCGCCATGCATTTCAGTCAGCCGTTGCACCAACGTCAGGCCCAGGCCGATGCCGCCCTGCGGGCGATGAAAGCTTTGCGGACCCTGCACGAACAGTTTGAAGATGTGCGGCAGCTCCTCCGACGTGATCCCCTGACCCTCGTCGCGGACCTGCAAGATAGCGATGGCTCCCTCCACACAGACTCTCACGTAGATGCGCTCGTCCCCGGAGGAAAACTTTTCCGCGTTGTCCAGGAGGTTCAACAGGATCTGCTCGATACGGACCCGATCAGCCTGGACCCACGCACTGGAGAGATCCGCCTGGGTGCGCCCCGCACGGCTGCGGCGCGTCTGCTGCCAGGTATTCAGAACCCGGTCGGCCAACACCGCGAGATCCAGCTTCTCACGGTGCAGCGTCACCTTGCCCATTGCCATCCGGCTGACATCCAACAGGTCCTCGACGAGGTGTGCCATCTGCTGGGCCTGCCGCTCGATGACCTCGTGCGCCTGCAAGGCGGCCGCCGCTCCCGGCTTGGAAAGCCGCAGCACATGAGCCGATGCCACGATGGAGCTCAGGGGATTGCGCAACTCATGGCCCAACATCGCCAGGAATTCGTCTTTTGCCTTATCCGCAGCCAGCAACGCGTGCTGCTCACGTTGCCGCAACGTCTCCCGCTCCTGCAGCAGGGCGGCGGCATCCTCCAGGGCGCTGGCAACTTCGAACACCTCCTTGACGCGAGGGTCGCTCCTGACAGCCGTAAGAGCTTCAGGCTGCGGCTCACGGCCTATACGACGCGTCGCCGCGGCCAGCATCGCGATCGGCTTCGCAATATGGCGGGAGAGCCAGAACGCAAACGCGAGCGCGGCCAACAACGACAGCAACGTTCCGAGCGCCAGATAGGCCGAGGCACGATAAGCCACCGCGTTCAACTCGCCGCTGGGAATCGCTACACCAACCGTCCAGCCCGTCAGCTCCGACGTCTTGTGCGCCGTGTAGGTGTCCCGACCCTCGAGCGTCCGACCGCGGAACCAACCCTCCGGCGCGCGCTGAATAGCCGCCTGGAA
>DATBCZ010000101.1:0-3583 GCA_036270175.1 Steroidobacteraceae bacterium
GTGCATACTTACGCGCGAGCTGCGCTACTTCGTTGACGAGGTTGTGTGCAGCGTCGTCACCGTGCCAGGTCGCGTACGTAAAGCCGATGAGATCCGACAGAGCATCGTCACGGAAGAAACAGCTCAATCCGGCGCCCGGCAAGCGGTAAGGGCGGTTGAATGACGACGGGTTGTGGGCCGCAGCGTGACGGTCACCCTGCTCCAGGCAGCCCCGCAGCACGTTGTTGCTGGTTGCGGCCCAGCGGAATTCGTGGCGATCGAGCAGCTCGAGGGTGTCCCGGCTTATCGCGCCCTCGGACGGCCAGCAACCCGTCGGACGCGCGCCGAAGGCATTCGTAAAGACTCGAATCGATTCTTCAACATGCCACGCCGCGCGCGCCGCACCGCCGGGATAGGCAGCGTGCTCGGGGAGCGGCATGTTAGGAACCGCGTCGCGAGCGGATTTGAAATCGAACAACAGCGGAACGATGGGATGCGCGTAGGGCGTCACCGAGAGCTCGATCTGTCCCCGCTCGAACAGGGCCCGATAGCGGGGAATCACAGTGCTGACGAGATCACCGATGAGCGCGAGCAGCTGGCGCCGATGTGCCGCCGTGAAATCGCGTCCCCGCTCGGTGAGATCGCTCACCAGCGGATCGAAGCGACGCACCGTCTCTCCCAGCCAGGCCAGGTGATACCACACCGCGAGATCATGGATGAGCTGGTCGGAAGCGTAGGTAATCCGCTCCGCTGTCGCGAGAGTCTCCGCTAACGTCGCGATCTCGAGATAAGGACCGAAGCGCTCGATCATCTGCTTGCGTTGGGCGCGCAGACAGGAGCGCAACAACTCGAGCCGCGTGGCGGGCTCGGTCGGCACCGGGTCGGGACCTAACAGAGCGAGCACCGCATCGGGCAAACGCGCGCCGAAACTCAAATGGTCGCCAACCCGCCGGGCGATCTCCTGGATCTGCTCGATGAGCACCGGTGAGAAGTTGACGACGGCGCGCGCTGCCGGATTTCCCTCCAGGTGCGCGGCCATGTCGGTGTAGTCCTTGATGGCATGGAGGTACGTCCAGGGAAGAACGTATTGCCCTGTCAAAGCATCGCGGTACTGCGGCTGGTGCATGTGCCACAGCAGAACGACGGGTAGGCGTGGCACGTTCGGCGTAACGCTCATGCCAGGCTGCGCAACATGTCCGCCGTTACGAGCACGACACCTTTATCGGTCACATGGAAGCGGGTCGCATCGGAGGCGCGATCCATTCCGATGGTCATGCCATCCGGAATCTCGCAGCCCTCGTCGAGGATCGCACCGCGAATCACACACCCCCGCCCGATTTCCACGTGCGGCAGGATGACGGAACTTTGAATGCTGCTGCCCTCATCTATGCGGACGTCGGAGAACAGCAGCGACTCCCGCACTACGGCGCCGGAGATGATGCATCCGCCGGAAACCATGGAGTTGATCGCTACACCGCGGCGGCCATCCTCATCGAGGATGAACTTCGCCGGCGGCTGCTGGACCTGGTAGGTCCAGATGGGCCAGTCCTGGTCGTAGATGTTGAGTTCGGGTTTCACGTGTACCAGTTCGAGGCTCGCGTCGTAGTAGGCATCGATCGTACCCACATCGCGCCAGTAACTCTGCGCTCGCGTTTTCACATCCTGGAACGGGTAGGCAAACACCTGCAGGTTGCCGGCGATCGCCTTCGGGAGGATGTCCTTGCCGAAGTCGTGCGCGGATTTCTCATCAGCGGCATCTTCAGCGAGCATCTTCTCGAGCAGGCGGGTATTGAAGACGTAAATGCCCATCGAGGCGAGGATGGCATCGGGCCGGCCCGGTAACGTGTCAGGAACCGCGGGCTTCTCCGAAAACTTCGTCACACGGTTCCACTCGGTGGCAGTCAACACGCCGAAGTGAACTGAGTCGGGCGCGGGAACCTCAACTACGCCCACGGTGATGTCGGCCCCCTTCTCGACGTGGTAGGCGATCATCGGACCGTAATCCATCTTGTAGATGTGATCGCCGGCCAGCACGAGGACGTGCTTGGGTCGATGGGACAGGATGAGCTCGATGTTCTGATGAACAGCATCGGAGGTCCCGCGGTACCAGACGGGTCCGATCTGTTGCTGTGCCGGGATGGTCTCGACGAATTCGCCGAATTCACCGCGCAGGTAGCTCCAGCCCCGTTGCACGTGCTGGATGAGCGACTGCGCCTTGTACTGCGTGAGGATGGAGATCTGGCGGATCCCGGAATTCACGCAATTCGAGAGCACGAAATCGATGATGCGGAACTTGCCGCCAAATGGCGTCGCCGGCTTGCAGCGGTGCGCGGTGAGATCTTTCAGCCGCTCGCCGCGTCCGCCGGCCATGATGATTGCCAGAGTGCCGCCCGTCAGGCGACTCACGTAGCGTCCGGATGAGGCTCGCGCGGGCTGTCGAGGCATGTTGCGGCTACTGCTTCATTGTTGCAGGTACTAAACCCCAGGAATGGGGGACGCGCAAGCTACGGAGCTCGAATTTCGGAACATTATCCCGGGGCCCGGCTGTCAAAGCCATTTCATCAGGCCAAGCTCGTAGGGGTGCGACAGCAGATCGTGCCACGGATAGATCCGGACCTCGGTGGCGAACTGCCCGCACTCCGCCGGCGCCGCGTCCAGCGCAAACACCGTGGAGCCGTCGGAATCGGTTTCGCCCGTCGGGCTCAATGCGGCGCTCCAGATTCCCGGGCGCGCCGGCTGATTGAAGGACGACAACGGCGGTGGTGAGAGATCAGCCTCCGGGAGCAGCCGGCGCGCGACGAATTCCACCCGCACGTCAGACGGCTGGATCCCGTTCAGTTGCGCAGCGACGCGTAACCTCAGCCGCTCACCCTGCGGGACATCGGGCGCTACATCCGCGAGCATACGCAGACCCACGCGCGGCCACAGTTGCCGCACTCGCTGTTTCCAATCGGCCAAGGTTGACGCCCCGGCGAACCCACCAGCGGCGAGACGCCGGTACTGGCGCGCGGCGGGCTGGTAGAGACCCTGGGTGTAGTCGAAGAGGACGCGGCGCATGTTGAACTGCGGAATGACGGTCATCATCGCCCGCTTGCTGCGACGGACCCATTCCGCCGAATAGCCTTCCTCGTTGACGTCGTAATACAGCGGTAACACTTCCTCCTCGAGCGTGTCGAAGATCAACTCCGCCTCGAGCGCGTCGCGACGTTCGGGATCCTGTACGTTGGCCGGGGGGATTCCCCATCCATTGTCCTGCATCCAGCCTTCCGCCCACCAGCCATCGAGGACGCTCAGGTTCAACCGCCCGTTAATGGAGGCTTTGATGCCGGAGGTGCCACTCGCCTCCAGCGGTGCGATCGGGTTGTTGAGACAGACGTCGACGCCGGACACCAGCCAGCGCGCCAACTGCAGATCGTAGTCCTCGAGGAAGATGATGCGCCCCATGAACTCGGGGGTTGTCATGAGCTGCCGGATCTCGCGCAGCACCTGTTGGCCCGGGACGTCCGCCGGGTGCGCCTTACCGGCGAACAGGAAGAGGACCGGACGCGTGGGGTTGTTGACGAGTTTCGCCAGGCGGGCGCGATCCCTCAGCAACAAGGTGGCA
>DATBCZ010000102.1:0-35075 GCA_036270175.1 Steroidobacteraceae bacterium
CTCTCCGGGCGCGCCATTAAATCAAGCACTTAGATGACCACCCAAGCGGGTCGTTGCGCGGGCCACGGACTCGGGTGATTTACCGCTGAGGACGTCGCGCAACCGACGCGAGAAACTCTTGGAACGGGCCCATGGCCGACCGATCGTCGAATAATCGCGGGCGGCGCTGCTCGATCTCGTGCCGGATGTGCGTTCGGTAATCTCGATCGGTTGCCAGCTTGACAACCAGATTCACGTACTCCGCTTCGCTTGGGGCGATCAACTCCTGCAGATCCATGCGCCGCAAAACGCCGCTCGCGAGGCGCCCCCGCAAGAAGCGTCCCTCACGCGTCACCAGCGGCAGGCCGCATTCCATCGCTTGCACCGCGGTGTTGTAGCCCGAAAATCCAATCGTATCGAGCATTACATCAGCGCGTCTCAGGAGTGCGTGAAAATCGGGGAACGCCAGCCAGGGAAGAAACCGGACACGGTCCTTCACCTCGAGACCGGCCGCCTCGAACTCTTTGACAATTCGAGCCCGAAGAATGTTGGATAACGCCTCTCCGGGACGCATGAAGAAAATCAACTGCACATCCGGGATGCGTCGCGCAATGTCTGTAAAAACGTGGTCATAGGTGGGTTGGTACTTGTAGGGAGTACCGGGACACACCAGAATGGGTCTCTCGAGATCGATGTTCAGCTTTGCAAAGTCAGGATTGCCGTTAGTGAAGTTCAACGGCTGCACGCGATTGCCGAGGTGCGGCAGGAGAATGAGCCGCTCAGAGTAGTAATCCTGTGCAGCGGCGGGCTCGAAGCACTCCGCCGACACATAGTAGTCGAGTGTCGGTAAACCCGACGTGTCAGGATGACCCCAACTGTTGATCTGGACGGGCGCCAGGCGCAGGCTCGCTAACTTGAGCGCCATCGTATCGAGTCCTACCGCCGGATGGATCAGGATTTCACAATTCTGTTCGCGCAGCGCGGCCACCCACTCCGCCAGGCTCTTGGGACCGCCGAAGAAAACATCTGACTGCGCGCGCGCCTTGGCCGTCTCTGTATCGTCGCGCTCCGATAGCGAGAAGACCACGAGCTCAAACCGCTCGCGATCGAACGACCGGAACCAACCATCGAGGATCGCCACCCAATTCGAGTGGGACCGAATGTCCGCGGAGACGATGCCCAGCCTGATCCGCTTTCCCGGCGGCCTGATGGACGCTGGCGCTTGCTCGCGGTCGAGCCAACGCTGCATCGTTTTTGCACACAACCGGCCATAATGCTCGAGCAGCGTCCGGTTGTTTTCTTCCTGATAGGTCAGGAAGAAGGGCTGCAGCACTCCGACGAACTCCGAGCCATCACTCTCACTCGTGGCCCACCACTGTTCGAACCTGGCGAGCTCGAGCGCGAAGCCGGAGCGGTCTGGCGAATCCTTGGCATCTTTCGACGCAAACGCTGGCGCCCAAAGCATTACGCGCGCCCAGCGGGGAATCGCGGCGTTGGTATCAGTCTCGATAGCTTTGTCAAAGCTTGCTAAGGCGCGATCGAGCTGCGCCATGCGCCAGTAGCCAAGCCCGAGGTTGCAATGGCACTCGGAGTTGCCCGGATCCAGAGCAACCGCCTTTTCGAAGTTCAGTTGGACGAGCAGACGATTTTGTTCCGAGCCCGCGTCTAAACCGAGATAGGCCCCGCCCAGACTGTAGTAGGACTTGCTGGAGTTGGGATTCAGCCGTATGGCGGTCTCGAAGAGCTCTATCGCCTCGGCATACCTTGCCATACGGTGCAGGACCACCCCCAGCATGTGATATGGACCGAAATGTTCCGGGGTCAGCTCGATCTCGCGGCGACAGGAGGCTTCAGCCTGCTGGAACTGGCCGGTCTCCAGTGAGAGTCGCGACAGGGTCTGTTGCGCTGGGACCAACTGGGGATTGAGAGCCAAGGCGCGCCGGCAGCTCGCAATCGCCCCGGCTTTGTCATCCACCTGCAGATAGAGGTTGCCGCGATAAAAGTGCAGCTCGGCCGATTTGGGTAACACCTCTATGCTTTGTTCGCAAAGTGCCGTGGCCTCCGTGCTCCGGCCCGCCTTGACCAACGCGACGATCAACTGGCGGCGCGCGAGCTCGAAGTTGGGGCGCAGAGCGACGGCCTTCTGCAGATGCGAAATCTCCAAGTCACGCGGCCCGGATGTCTCGAGGATGCCGGCCAGGAGGTAGTGACCGTCAGCGTCATCGGCCGCAACGAACACGGCGCGTTCCAGAGCCTTGCGCGCTTCGTCGAGGCGACCTTGCGCCTTGAGGACAAAGCCCAGCATGACGAGCGCCCCGGGATATTGCGCATCGGATTCCGTCACCTGCCGGTAACAGCGCTCGGCATCGGCGTAACGGCCGGCCTTGACGTGCTCGTCACCCTGGCTCTTGATGGTCAGTGGCGGTGGTGCGGCGGGAGCGGCGGCCGGGAGCACAGTGTCCGGCGCTTTGTTGTCAGCTTTTCCCTTGAACCACTTCAACATTCGACTTCCGTCCCGGAAAGCAGCATTCTCCGCGATATTAGATCATGCACTCGGGCAATCGTCCAAGCGGCCTCCCGTCGTTAGCTTCAGGCCTGCTCGTGGTACTGGTATGACCACGTCTCCGACAGCGTCTGATCATCACTCTTCAAAAACAGCCGCATCTCCACCACGCCGAGGCCGGAGGCTGTGTAGTCGAATGAGGCGCGCCAGTGGCCGGGTACGCTGTCGGGCACTGCCTCGGTGAACACGTAGGAGAATGCGCCCGACGCCGCCCAGAGAATCGGCTGTGGTTTGGTGCCGAAGGGGAGACCTGCAAGGGGTCCGCCGAGGAATTCAACGACAAACTTACGGACCCCCTTCGGGCGCGGCTTGCCGGGCTCCCCGCCGCGGCCCATGCGTGTGGCAACGCACCGCGCGAGCGAGCTCGGATGGGGCTCGTCGGCGCTCCAGGAGAGGCGGTAGCGAAGTTGTAAGTTAGTGCCGGCCCTGGCCGGTTGCTTTGGGACCCACATGGCTACGACGTTGTCATGGAACTCGTCGTCGGTCGGGATCTCGACCAGTTGTACCGCGCCATCGCCCCAGTCATCCAAGGGCTCGACCCACAGGCTCGGGCGACGCTCGTAGCGGACCCCATCGAGATAGTGGTCGAATACACGGTCGCGTTGTAACAGGCCGAAGCCCTTCGGCGACTTGTCGACGAAGGCGGACGTCGAGGGATGCTCGGTGTCGTTGAGTGGGCGCCAGATGTGCTCACCGGTACCGGTCCACAGCGCCAGTCCGTCCGAATCGTGAACTTCGGGTCGCCAGTCCGTGGCGGTTGGTTTGGTCGTCTCCGAGAACCAATACATCGACGTCATGGGTGCGATCCCGAGTTGGTTGACGTCCTGACGCAGGAACAGACGCGCCTCGATCTCCATCACTACTGCCTTGTCCCGCTTCATGATGAATCGGTACGCGCCGGTAATGCTGGGCCCTTCCAACGCGGCATAGAGAGTCACGTCATGTGAGCCCTCTGCCGGTGGCTCGAAATAAAAGCGGGTGAAATCTGGAAACTCCTCGGGGTGATCGGCCGAGGACACATTCAGCGCGACGCCGCGCGCCGAGAGACCGTACTGATAGAGTTCTCCGATACCACGAAAGTAGGAAGCGCCGAGAAAGGCCGCCCAATCGTTGTTGTGCCAATCGAGTTTCTGCTGATCGCCGCTGCGGCTTTCCTGAAAACGGAAGCCGGCGAAGCCCGCGCCCTTGGGCAATTGTTTCGCGGGACTGTCCGCGGGCATGCTGAAGTAACCCGGGTCGTAAAGAATCTCACTGGCGGCGGGTTGGCCGCCGGCAGCCGCGAGTACATACATGTGCACGGGGGTGCGGAAGAATTTCCCAAGGTGGAAGAACGTTACGGGAAATATGCCGGGGCCGTCGCGGAACAGCGCGTAATCAGTATTGAATTTAATTTTACCGTGCGCTTCGTAATCAATGTTATCGAGAACCTGCTGCGGTAACGAGTTCTCGCGCGCATAGGGATGCGCTGCGCGCGCCTGCATTTCTTTGCTGAGTGCGTCGAATGAGAACGGTTGGGGCTTACCGAGCTTGAGGCCGGAAGCCGCGAAGGCTCGTGGCACGAGCCCGAGCGCGGACAGGGCCATGGAGGCGCTCGCAGCCGCGAGCACGGAACGACGATCGATCATGTTGTAGGGAGCGAAAAGCGCTTGGTTTCTTAGGCTTCGCTGAGCCCAGCAAGGAGGGTGCCCGCCACCTGAGGCTCGGGCCTCATGCACCAAACCAGTACGCTATGGCGCGCATCTCGATGCTCGCGCGAGGTGCAACGCCAACGGGGCAGGTCGGGTCATTGAATGCCGTATGCGGCACGTGGTGAGGCTGTCTCGGATCGGAATCATTCGTTTTGAACACCAATGCCTCCTCGCGCGTCATGTTCGAGAAGTACGACCACCGATGTCGTGGGTTGTAGCGAACGACCAGCCCTTCGAATGACCATTCCGGTTTTCCGGGAACATCGAATACCGCATCCGCTTCCATCAGATCTTCCTGCGACACACTGCGCGCGTCACAAACCGCAAGCGGCACATCTTGTGGCGGTGGGGAGAGAACTCGCCAGACGTTGTAATGCGCAAAGCGCCGGATCGGCACGCCTGCGTTCTGAGGACAGGAGCGGTGCGCGAATATCCTGGCGGTTGGATCGCTGACGTCGATGTGGATGAAGCGGGCCGGGCGCGAGTTGTTGAGACGGCCCGAGTCGGGTGAGCTCTCGCTGAAGCGCAGCACGCCCGGCGAACTCACTACCGCACGGTCGGCCCCGGAAAGCTCGGTCACGAGCCGCTCGATTTCGGCGGGATGAAGTTTCGCTACTTCCTGCGCATTGCGGAAATCCTCGACTGCGCTGCTGTGTTTGATGAGTGCAAATCCCTCTGTCTCGAGAGTGGGCCAGACAGCCTGCGCGCGCGCATCGTCGATCAGAATCGTCCGCTCCTCCAGTGCAAGAACATCTCGGGAGTGATCATTCGCGTAGAAACGCGGTCGCTCGGCCATCGGGCCGGTGTAGTGGACTCGCCCTTCGACTGTGCGCTTCATGGACCTCAGCCCTCGCGGACGCTCAGAATAATCGCGCACCGTTCGGAACGACCTGATCGGGTGAGAACAGCACAACCTCGCCGCTCTCATCCGGGAACCCCAGGGTCAATACTTCGGAGATGAATTTGCCGATCTGGCGGGGCGGGAAATTCACCACCGCCGCGACCTGCCGTCCAAGGAGTGTCGCCGTTTCATAGTGGCGCGTGATCTGGGCGCTCGACTGCTTCACGCCGACGCCGGCGCCAAAGTCGATCCGCAGTTTCAGTGCAGGCTTGCGCGCCTCGGGGAAAGGTTCGGCAGCAACGATCGTCCCGACGCGAATGTCGACTGCCAGGAACTGATCGAATTTGATTTCTTGCGCCGCCGGCGCACGGGGGTCGTGTGTGAGGTGCATCGCGCGATTGTACGACACCCTCGAACGAGCGCCCCGGCCTGCACCGTAACCGTGCCGGCACGTGGCAGGGCGCACCCTTCGCAGTCATCAGCCTGGCTGGCCCACGCGTAAGTGCTTGTTTCATGGTTGCCAGGGTGCGCCGCAGCCCTGGCACGCCCGTTGCAAATATACCTGCACGGACACTGACTCGACGTCCGAACGCCGCCTGGCATAGCTCGTGACCCCCTCGCGATAGCTGTGTCCGGCGGCGTGTTTTTTTACAGCGGTGGTCCGCGTCGGCCCCGATACCCGTACAGCAGATAGACGACCACCAGTACCAGGACGATGAGCCCGATCGGCCCGAGTCCCCAGCCCGCGCCGAATCCCCAGTAGAGGCCGCCGCCGCCGCCGAACAACAGCAGCAGCAAAATCAGAACCAGTAGCAGATCCATAGCGTGAATCTCCCCAAGCAGTGTGGATTGTTTGATGCAAGTACCTGGTGTTAGTTAGAGCAAGGGGTGTGCCGCCGGTTTCTGGCGCCATACACGGACGTAACCGCTACAATGGCGTCCTCCGGCCACGCTTCAGCGAACCGAGGATGACGGCCATGACTCCATCAGATACACCAGCGACAGAACCGACGGCGGCATCGCCCAGATACATGGCGCGCGCGTCGCGGGCATTGCTCGTACTTGCCACGGTGACGGTAGCGGCCCTCCTGTACTTCGGGCATGAGGTGTTCATTCCCGTCGCGCTGGCGCTTCTATTCGCCATGGTGCTCTCGAACGCGGTGGAGGGTTTGCACCGGCTGGGCCTGCCACGTGCCGTCGGCGCCTTCCTCATGTTGCTGCTTCTCGTCACGGGTATCGGTGCCGCCACGGACGCGCTGATAGAGCCGGCGCAGAAATGGCTCGCCAGCGCGCCGACTACACTCCAGATGGTCGAACGCAAAATCCGCCCGGCCCAGCGTTGGATGCATCGCCTCGAGGGGCTTACCCACCGGGCGGGTGAGATGGGAGGACAGCGTTCGCCGACGCCCGGTGCGGGTGGCCCGACCCCGGCTCCGATAAGCGGCTCCGAGGTCCTGTCGGCGACGGGCGCAACGCTCGCGTCCATTGTCACGATCGTCATACTGACGTTATTTCTGCTGTCCGGTGGACCGCCCATGTTGGCTCGCATGGCCGCGTCGCTGGGCTCGGATCTGCAGGCGGTGCACTACCTTCGGGCTATCGATGCCATACGCAGCGAGCTGGGTCGCTATTACGGCATCATTGCGCTCATCAACGTCGGCTTGGGAGCGGCAACCGCCGTCGTGATGTTGTTCCTCGGCGTTCCGAATCCCTATCTCTGGGGAGCCGTCGCGGCGGTCCTGAACTTCATTCCCTATGTAGGCTCGGCAACAACTCTTCTGTTGCTCGCGGTGGTCGCGTTGGTGTCATTTGACGATCTCGGACGCGTCTTCGCCGTGGTCGGCAGCTATCTTGCCCTGGCTACGATCGAGGGCCAGGTGGTGCAGCCTCTCCTGGTCGGGAGGCGGCTCGACCTGAATCCCATTCTGGTCTTTCTCGCGGTGTGGTTTGGCGGTTGGTTCTGGGGCGTTGCCGGCATTGTCGTTGCCGTGCCCAGTCTGGTTGCCCTGAAGGTGGCCGCCACTCATAGCGCGCACGGCGGGACTGTCGTTGCTTTTCTCAGCCCGAGCGGCTCGAAGGCGTTGGAGTCGCTGCAGGGTCGGGTAACAGGAGTCCGCGCGCGCCTGCGAGCGTGAGGCCGTCACCCTGTCACGGCTTGGCCAGCAGCAGGGCCTTTATCTCGAGGGTTTTGCTATCAAACACCGCCAATAGCGGAACATCACGCCCCGTCATGGGCATGGTGGCCGCGTAGTCCGCCCCGAATCCCTGCTCCGCCAGGCGCTTTTTCAGCACGTTTCGCTGCGCCAGGGAGAAGTATCGCCACTCGTCCACCCGCTTCAATTTGCTGCGCAGGTCGGGCAGGCCGTTTGACCAGGCTTGGTAATAACGCGGCATCGAGGTGGCATCGGTACTCCCGGGAGCACCGGCAGGCAGGTTGGGCGCATAGATCCAGCGCGGCAGGCTATACCAGTGCGGTGCCAGGTCAGGATTCTTTTCCTGCCCCAGTGCGATTTCGGCGGGGTTCATATCTGTCGGTTGCACAATCGACAACTCGCGTCCGGAGTAGGCGTAGTACAGGGGCCGTCCATGCCACAGTGTGATGCTGCCGTAGACGAGCGCCACCAACTGCACGATGACGATAAAGGAGACGTCGCGCGCGAGCAATCGCAGGGGCTTACCCGGGTTCGCAATGATGAATGTCAGGAGCGGGCCCAGTGCCGCATCCACACCCACGGTGATCGGAAGTACCTTGAACATTCCGGCCAGATACCAACCGGGCCAGCGATACCATCCGAGGTAGAGGGTCCCCACGATCAATAGAAGCAGGCAGGTGCTGCCACCGAAATGCCAACCGAGTGCCTTGAGCCGATATTTCATGAAAGGATCGTCATACCGCCAGAGATATCGGGGGCGAATTATCTTGCATAAAGCCCGCGCCTTGTAAATCCGCTGCCCGCTTCAATCAGCTGTTTTGTGGCTGCCGTCACAAAGCTCTCGTAATATCGCTCGCCCCGACCCCAAGGATAAGAAGGCTCATCGTGCACATGCGTGACTCCGCCCACAGTTCAAGGTCCGCGCACCCCTCGCAGCGCGCGTATGTGAAATGGCTGCCTGCATTGCTGTTGGGTAGCGCCGCGCTCCTGGCGGCCGTGCCTTCTTTTGCGCAGGACTCCAAGTCCGCGCCCGCGGCACCCGGACAGTGCCCGGGTGGCAAAGCAGGTTTGCAGCTGCCGCCCGGCTTCTGCGCCACCGTGTTTGCCGACCAGATCGGGCATGCACGGCACCTGGTGGTCGCGCCGAACGGCGTGGTTTATATCAACACCTGGAGCGGCCGTTACTATGGCAATGACAAGCCGCATGACGGCGGCTTCCTCGTCGCTCTCCAGGATACGACCGGAAGCGGTCACGCCAACATCAACGAGCGCTTCGGCGACACGGTGCAGAGCGGCAGTGCCGGGGGCACCGGTATCTGGATCTACAAAGGTGCGCTGTATGTCGAGATGAATGATCGTATCCTGCGCTATGCGATGAGCGACGGATCGATCGTGCCGACCGGCAAGCCCGACGTCATTGTCTCGGGGATGCCGCTCACCGGCGATCACCCGATGCATCCTTTCGCGATCGATGCGCAGGGGTCGCTGTTTGTCGATCTCGGCACGGCGACCAACTCGTGCCAGAAAGAGAATCGCACGGCGAACACCCCGGGCGATAAGCCTTGCACTGAGCTCGAGACGCGCGGTGGCATCTGGCGTTACGACGCGAACGAGACGGGGCAGGTGTTTTCGCCGGCGGAACGGTACGCCACCGGCATCCGCAATGCGGACGGTATCACGCTCGCTCCGGACGGCACGCTGTACGCAACCCAACACGGCCGTGACCAGTTGGGTGACAACTGGTCACGTTTCTATAAGCCGGAACAGGGCGCGGAACTGCCGGCCGAAGAGCTTCTGAAGGTAGTGCAGGGCGGCGATTACGGCTGGCCGGAGTGTTATTTCGATCCGTTCCAGCACGAGCTGGTGCTCGCGCCCGAATACGGTGGTGACGGTGGTAAGAAGGTCGGCGAGTGCGCCGGCAAACTGGCGCCGGTCGCGGCCTTTCCCGCTCACTGGGCCCCGAACGATGTGGCCATCTATACGGGCAGTCAGTTTCCCAAGGTCTACCAGGGCGGAGCCTTCCTGGCGTTTCACGGCTCGTGGAATCGCGCACCATTCCCGCAAAGCGGTTACAACCTGGCGTTCCAACCGCTGGCCGGCGGCAAGGCCTCCGGCAAGTTCGTGGTGTTTGCCGACGGGTTCGCGGGTCCGAAGAAGGAGCCCGGCACGGCGGAGCATCGGCCTTCGGGTGTTGCCGTGGGCCCGGACGGCGCGCTGTATGTGACCGACGACCAGAAAGGTCGTGTCTGGCGCATTACCTACATCGGTGGCGATCCGGAGGCAAAGCTGCATAGCGTCGCTACAACATCGCCGCCGGTGGGTACCCCCGCCGCCGCCAAGGCCCTCCCGCCGGAGGGACTGCACAAGGACGCGGGCGCCCCATCGACGGCGTCTCTCCCGGTGCCCCCGGGCTCGACTGCCGCGGCAGTAGCACTCGGCCAGCAGGTCTTCACAGGCCAGGTGGGCGGTGCTCCGTGCACGGGCTGCCATGGCTCGGACGCCAAGGGCAGCCCGCTCGGACCGAATCTCACCGCGGGCAAGTGGACCTGGAGCGACGGCAGCCTCGCCGGGATCCAGAAGTCCATCACGACTGGAGTGCCGACCCCGAAGAACTACCGCAGCCCGATGCCGCCGCTGGGCGGCGCGCAGCTCTCGCCTGACCAGGTGTCCGCTGTGGCCGCTTACGTGTGGGCTCTGGGCCACCCCGCCCGATAGTTTCAATTGAAACTACATGCCGCGGGGTCTACCATGACTCCTTGGCGCGTATTGTCGCGCTCGAGGAGTCATACGATGAGCCGCGATCTACTGGACAATCCCCTGGGCACCGATGGTTTCGAGTTCGTGGAGTTCACGGGCCCGGATCCGCAGGCCATTGCGCGCCAGTTCGTTGCCATGGGTTTTACAGCCGTGGCGCAGCACCGCTCCAAGAACGTCGTGCGCTATCGCCAGGGCGACATCAACTTCATCCTGAACATGGAGCCTCGCGGACCGGCGGCGCAGTTCCGCGAAGCGCACGGGCCATCCGCCAATGCGATGGCTTTTCGCGTCCGCGACGCGGGCAAGGCGCTGAAGCTCGCGCTCGAGCGGGGTGCGAGGGAAGTGAAGGGACCTGTCGGGCCGATGGAGCTCAACATCCCGGCCATTGAAGGCATCGGCGGCTCCTACCTCTATCTCGTCGACCGTTACGGCGCACACGAGATCTACGAGATCGACTTCGTGCCCATCGAGGGCGCGGCCGCTCTCGAGCAGACCAACAGCGTAGGTCTCACTTATCTCGATCACCTCACCCACAACGTGGCTCGCGGCAACATGAGCACCTGGGCCGATTTCTACGAACGGGTGTTCAACTTCCGCGAGATCCGTTATTTCGACATCGAAGGCAAGATGACCGGCCTGTTCTCCAAGGCCATGACCAGCCCCTGCGGGAAAATCCGCATTCCGTTGAACGAGAGCCAGGACGACAAGTCGCAGATCGAGGAATTCCTGCACACCTACCGCGGCGAGGGCATTCAGCATCTCGCTCTTGGCACCAACGATATTTACGAGACGGTCCAGCGAATGCGCGCACGTGGCATGCGCTTTCAGGACACGGTGGATACTTACTTCGATGGCATCGACGCACGAGTCCCCGGTCACGGCGAGAATGTGCAGCGCCTGCGCGAGAATCGGATTCTCATCGACGGCGCGCCCACCGAAGGCCAGGGCCTGCTGTTGCAGATCTTCACCGAAAACGCCATCGGTCCGATCTTCTTCGAGATCATCCAGCGCAAGGGCAATGAAGGCTTCGGCGAAGGCAACTTCAAGGCGCTGTTCGAATCGCTGGAGCTCGATCAGATCCGCCGCGGCGTCCTGACAGAAGGCCGCAATGCCTGATTCCGCGCTACGGCTCGATGGCTATCTGCCGTACCGGTTGTCAGTAGCGTCGAACGCCGTCTCGCGCCTCATCGCGCGCGCCTACGAGGATCGTTTCGGGCTCACGATTCCGCAGTGGCGGCTCATTGCGGTGTTGGCGGAGGATGGCCCGCTCACCCAACAGGCGATTGGCGCGCGGACGGTCATGGACAAAGTGACGGTCAGCCGCGCGACACAGGGGTTGGTGAAACGCAGGCTGGTACAGCGTGCTCCGCATGACGCTGACGGCCGGTCCCATCACCTCGCTCTCTCGAAGGCCGGAGAGCGTCTTTACAGTGAAGTATCGCCGGTCGCATTGGAGTACGAAGCACGGCTTCTGCAGCAGTTCGATCCTGCCGCGGTCGAAGAGCTGAAACGGGTCCTGCGGCATCTCGAACGCGCAGCCGAGGTGCTGTCGGGCTCTGAGGCCGGCTAGAATGCAAGGTCATGCAGACCACCCTCGCCGAAAGCTTCAAGGACACGCCGCAAGGGCGGGAAGCGGACACCATCCTGCGCTCCTGCGTGCATTGTGGGTTCTGCCTCGCCACGTGCCCCACATACCAGTTGCTGGGAGACGAGCTCGATAGCCCGCGGGGCCGCATCTACCTCATGAAGCAGATGCTCGAGGGAGAGCCGGTTACCGCCGACACACAGTTGCACCTCGATCGCTGCCTCACCTGCCGCTCCTGCGAGACCACCTGTCCGTCGGGGGTCCGCTACTCCAGGCTCCTGGATATCGGGCGCGCGGTGACCGAGGAGCGGGTCGAGCGGCCGCCACTGACAGCCCTGAAGCGCTACGCGCTCCGTAAGGTGTTACCTCACAGGCGACGTTTCGCGGTGTTGCTCGGGCTCGCGCGACTGGTGCGCGGCATTCTGCCACCCGAGCTGCGCGCGAAGCTCCCCCCAAAGCCCCGCTCGCCAACATTGCCATGGCCGCCGGTGCGCCATGCGCGCAGAGTTCTCATGCTCGAAGGCTGCGTGCAACCCACGCTGGCGCCGGAAGTCAACATCGCCGCGGCGCGCGTGTTGGATCGGCTCGGAATCTCCGTAGTTCGGGTCACCGCCGCCGGCTGTTGCGGAGCCGTGGCGCATCACATGTCGGCTCACGAAGAAACGTTGCAACAGCTGAGAAGCAACATCGATGCGCTCTGGACACAGGTCCGGTCCGGTGCCGAAGCGATCATCATGACCGCCAGCGCCTGTACCGCCATGCTGACCGACTACGGTCACCTGTTGCGGGAGGATCCTGTTTACGCCGAGCGGGCTGCGCGGGTGAGCGAGCTCACGCGGGATATCAGTGAAGTTGTCCTAGCTCAGGGACAGGCTCTCCAGGACGCCTTGCGGCTGTCGGGCGCCAATGTGAAGCCCGGGGCCAAGATCGCCTTCCAGTCCCCATGCACGCTGCAGCATGCCCTGCAGGTTCGCGGCCCCGTGGAGGCCCTGCTGGGGCAGGCCGGTTTCACCCTCACGCACGTGCCCGACAGTCACCTCTGTTGCGGTTCCGCCGGGACCTACTCGATCCTGCAGCCGGAGTTGTCCGCGCGCCTGCTGAGCGCCAAGGTGGCCGCGTTGGAGCAGGGGCAACCTGCCTGCATTGCCACCGCCAACATCGGCTGCCATACCCATATCCGGGGTGGCACCGAGCTTCCCGTGCGACACTGGATCGAATTGATCGCGGCGCGTCTGCAGGGGTCTGGGGCCGATTTGCGCGGTTAAACCAGTCTTTGGTCGCAATTAGCACTTCCCGTCCGTGCCGCTTGCGGGATAATGGGAATACTTTAAAAGACTCCCAGGACGCACGCCTCCTCCAGCACGGGCGTGCGCTAAATGACCCAACGAGCCAAACCTGCCGTCCGCCGATGGAATGCGATTGTCCGGATATCGGCGGCGTTGGTGTTGCTCGCCTGGCTGCCGCTACTGCCGGCACGCGCGCAGGATCCCGGGGCCGGAACGGCCGCCACGGCTACCACCCCCAATCCGGTCGAGGCGCTCATCGAGCGGGGCACGATGGCCATGTGGACCGATCCGGATGCGAGCAAGCGCGAGGCCGATGAAGCGCTCGAGCTGCTGAAGAAGAATCCGGACCCCGATCGCGAGATCCGCGCGCGGCTCCTCATCTGCGACTACCAGTCCGAGCGCGATACAGCCGCCGCGCAGCGGGAAATCGCCGCCGCCACAGCCTTGCTGTCGCAGGCGACGCGGCAGGGACTGCGCGCCGGGATTCTCGACTGCGAGGGCGAGAGCCTGGAGAACTCGGGCGACAATACCAAGGCGATGGCGCAATACACCGAGGCCGCGTCCGTCGCGACGAGCGAGCACGACGATGAGATGCTTGCGCTCAGCTTGTATTCCCGGGGCTACCTGTTGGGAGTCATGGGCGACTATGCCACCGGGTTGATCGAGTTGCGGCGTGCCGATGCCCTGTTCGAGAAGCTCAAGAAGCCACTGCACGAGCTCGTGACTCTCAACAGTATCGCCACCATCTACAATCGCATGGGCGATTATGTCCAGGCGCGCCACATCTATACGCGTGCCCTGGCGGCGCAGCGGCAGGCCGGGCTGCAGCGGGAACAGGTGGTCACGCTCTATAACCTGGGACGGGCGAACGAGAACCTGCACGACTGGGACGCCTCGCGCACGGCTTTTGCCGAAACACTCGAGATCAGCCGCAAGATCAACTACCTGCGTGGCGAGGCGTACGGCATGCGCGGCCTGGCGGCGGTCGCCAATGCGCTGGGCGATCCCGAGGGGGCGCTCGACACGCTCAAGAGCGCGGAAGTCATACAGAAGCAGGTCCCGGATTCGCGCTTGCGCGCGCAGATTCAACTCGCGCGCGGCATCGCGCTCCACAAACTCCAACGTCTGCCCGAGAGCACCCAGGCACTCGAAAGCGCCCTGGTGGACTTTCGTCAGGCCGATGCGCTCTACGAGCTCAACCAGGTGTATTCCGAGCTCGCGGCCGTATATGCCGAAACGGGTAACTGGCGGGATGCCTACGCTCGCCAGGTCGATGCGAAGACGACCTCGGACAAGCTTCTCAAGAACCAGCTCGATCAGGGTTTCGCCACGTTGAAAGTCGAGTTCGACACGGCGACCCAGGACAAAGAGAATGCGGCGCTCAAAAAGCAGAACGAGGCGAACCAGCGCGCACTCGCCCAGGCCCGCAGCGTGCGGCGCCTGCAGGCCACCGTCATCATTCTGACCATATCGCTCGTCTTGTTGTTGACACTACTGGCGGTATTCCAACATCGCAGCACCCTGCGAATGCACTTGCTCGCGATGACGGATGAGCTCACCGGCGTGCCGAATCGCCGCGCCGTGCTGGGCCGCCTCGACCCGCTGCTGCGCCGTGACGATCCCGCGGCGTGCTCCATTCTCATCGTCGATATCGACTACTTCAAAGCCATCAACGATCAGCTCGGCCACTCCACCGGCGACGAGGTGTTGAAGGTGGTTGCCGCGACAGTGCGCGCCGCCGTGAGCGAGCCCGCCTTTTTCGGGCGTCTGGGCGGCGAGGAGTTCCTCATCGTGCTGCCGGCCACGGGCCTCAGCCAGGCGCGTGCTACCGCGCAGAGCTTTTGCGAGAAGATCGAAGCCATCGATACCTCACGTTGGTTTGGCGAGCGGCGCCACATCACGTGCAGTATCGGTGTGTCTACTTCCGTGCCTGGCAGGGATACGCCCAGCACCATGCTTCAGCGTGCCGACGCCGCTCTATACGCAGCCAAGCGCGGCGGCCGCAACTGCGTGAGGACGGAGCCGGCCCCCGAGCCCGACGTGGGCGCGGCGGCGGTGGTCGATGCCTGAGGGCAGCGCTGCCGTGAAGGCCGATCAGTGGGGCGAGCGCATGCCGCGCTCGGTGGGCCTGGTCGATTCCATAGCGGTGCTCGTCGGCGTCACCATTGGAAGCGGGATCTTCCGCGTGCCGGCCACGGTGGCGGCGCAATTGCATACTCCGGGTGCCGTCCTCCTCTGTTGGGTGTTGGGTGGTGTGTTTGCGCTGTCCGGCGCGCTTACGATTGCCGAGCTCGCGGGTGCAATGCCACGCTCCGGAGGAATCTTCGCGTGGCTGCTGGAAAGCTTCGGGCCCATGCCGGCATTCCTGTTCGGGTGGAGTGAGTTCGCCGTCATCCGGGCGTCGGCCCTCGGCGCCACATCGACCATCTTCGCGGAGTACCTCGGATACTTCATACCCCTCACGCCCATGCAGGTGCGCTATGTCGCCGCCGCCCTGATCATCTTCGTCGGCGCGATGAACTACCTTGGCGTGCGCAAGGCCGCTGCCGTCATGAGCGTGGCGACGATCGCGAAGTATGCAGCCGTGATGGGTCTGGGGCTGCTGGCGTTCACAGCCCCCCACGGGAGCATGTCCCACTTCACACCTACCTGGGGCGACGGAGTGCATCTATCGCTTCTGGCGACGGCGCTCATCCCCGTCATGTGGACCTATGACGGCTGGGCCGACCTGTCTTTCATGGGCGGCGAGGTGAAAAATCCGCAGCGAACTTTGCCGCTGGCGCTGATTCTGGGTACTGCCTGCGTGCTGCTGGTATATCTCGTCGTCAATGTCGGCTTCATGTACGTGTTGACGCTGCCGGAGATGGCGCAGTCACACCTCATCGCCACCTCCGTGGCGGAGCGCATTCCGGTGTTTGGTGGAATCGGGGCGGCCGTGATTTCCGCGGTGGTGTTGCTCTCCACGTTCAGCGGACTGAACGGCTCCGTGATGACCGGGCCCCGGATCTTTTTCGCGATGGCCGAGCGGGGGCTGTTCTTCCAGGCCGTGGCGCGAGTCTCGCCGCGATTTCACAGTCCCTCGGTGGCGATCTGGCTGGCCACGGCGCTCGGGGTTTTCTATGTGCTGCAGAACAATTTCGCCGAGCTCGCCGACAAATTCGTGCTGGGCCTGTGGCCGTTTTACTCGCTGGCGGTAGCGGGTGTGTTCGTCCTCAGGCGTAAGCGCCCGGACCTGCCGCGGCCCTATCGGGTCTGGGGCTATCCGTGGGTGCCGCTCGTGTTCCTGTTCGCATCCCTCGGCATGGTCGCGAACGCTCTGTGGACCGAGCCCTGGAAGACGGGAGTCACGCTGCTGATCATTCTGGCCGGAGTGCCTTTGTTCTATCTTTGGAAACGGCTCACCCGCGGTTAACATGCGTGCAGTGCCGAATCGGCACCTTACCAATGCGAACACAGTTCGCGAAAGGCTCGGCGTAGCATGGACTACCGGTTAGGACGGTCGTGGGTTCTCGTTGCCTCCTCGTTGCTGCCCCTGCTGGCTGCCACAGCCGCAGCGCCGCCACCCCCGGCGGGAACCACGATGTTTGGGTTCACCTCCGACGAGGCCGCCACCGAGCAGGCACTGGAGCATCGCTTCGACGCCGACCTCAATGCGTCCGATCTGCGGGGCTGGTTAAAAACGCTTTCATCCGAGCCGAACAACGTCGGCTCACCCCACGACAAGGCGAACGCCGAGGCGGTGCGGGACCTGTTCAAGCAGTGGGGCTGGGACGCGCAGATTGAGACGTTCGAGGTTCTCTATCCCACCCTCAAGCAGCACACGCTGGAACTGGTGGGCCCCACCAAGTTCGTCGCCAGCCTGAAGGAGCCACCTGTCGCGGGTGACGAGAGCTCGGCGCGGACGGACGCCATGCCCGCTTACAACATCTACGGCGGCGATGGCGATGTGACCGGAGATCTCGTCTATCTCAACTACGGCATGCCGGATGACTACAAGGACCTCGCTCGCCGCGGCATCGATGTCAAAGGGAAAATCGTCATCACCCGCTACGGCGGCGGCTGGCGCGGACTGAAGCCCAAGCTCGCGCAGGAGCATGGCGCGCTCGGCTGCATCATTTACTCGGATCCGCAGAATGACGGCTATGGGCCTGGCGACGTCTACCCGAAGGGCGGCTTTCGTCCGGCTGAGGGTCTGCAGCGCGGCTCCGTGCAGGACATGACGCTGTACTCCGGTGATCCTTTGACACCCGGGGTGGGTGCGACCAAGAACGCCAAGCGGCTACCGCTCGACAAGGCGAAAACGATTCTGAAGATTCCGGTTCTGCCCATTTCCTATGCAGATGCGCAGCCTCTGCTCGCCGCTCTCGACGGCCCCGTGGTTCCCGCGAGCTGGCGTGGCTCGTTGCCCATCACCTATCACTTCGGTCCCGGGCCCGCCAAGGTGCACCTGGCGATCAGCTCCGACTGGGGCATGAAAACGCTGTACGACGTCATCGCCAGGATTCCGGGCGCGCAAAGTCCGGACCAGTGGATCGTGCGCGGCAATCATCGCGACGGGTGGGTGTTCGGTGCCTGGGATCCGCTGTCGGGACACGTGGCGATGCTGGCCGAAGCGAAGGCAATCGGCGCGTTGCTGAAGAGCGGTTGGAAGCCGAAACGTACACTGGTCTACGCCAGTTGGGACGGCGAGGAGCCCGGCCTGCTGGGCTCGACCGAGTGGGCGGAAACGCACGCCGATGAGCTCCAGCGTAAGGCCGTCCTGTATCTCAACTCCGATGAGAACTCGCGTGGCTTCCTGGGGGCCGGCGGCAGCCATTCGCTGCAGCATCTGCTCAACGACGCGAGCGCTACGGTGAAAGATCCGGAAACCGGAGTGAGTGTGGCCGCACGGTTGCGGGCGAGGATGTTGGTCGACGGTTATGGCGCCGCGGGTGAAGCCAGGAAAGATGCGCGGATCGCCGCATCGGGCGCCGACCTTCCCATCGAGGCGCTCGGCTCGGGATCGGACTTCACCCCCTTCATGCAGCACCTCGGGATCACCTCGCTCAACATCGAATACGGCGGCGAAAGTGATCAGAGCGGTGTCTACCATTCCAGCTACGACACATTCGAGCACTACGTTCGCTTCGGCGATCCGCAGTTTGCGTATGGAGTCGCCGAGGCGCAGACCGCCGGCCACATCGTTCTGCGAGTGGCCGACGCGGAAGTGTTGCCGCTCCAGTTCACCGGGTTCGCCGAGACCGTCGAGGGCTATGTCGAGGAATTGCACAAGCTCACCGACGACAAGCGCAAGAGCGCCGAGGAGTTGGGCAAGCTTCTCGACCAGAATGCCTTTACTCTGGCGGCGGATCCCACCCGGGTCGTGTTGCCTCCCGCGCGTGAGCCCGCGGTTCCCTACCTGAATTTCGCGGCGCTCGACAACATCGTGTTGCAGCTGAAAACGAGCGCCAAAGCCTACGATGCCGTGTACGCGAAGCTCGAGGCGGGTGAAGTGAAGCTGACGGCGGCGCAGATCGATGAGTTGAATGGCCTGCTGCAGGGAATGGAGCAGACGCTGACCGCGGCGCGCGGCCTGCCAGGCCGCGATTGGTTCAAACATCTGATCTATGCGCCGGGCATGCTGACGGGGTATGGGGTAAAGACCCTGCCTGGTGTGCGCGAGTCGATCGAGTCGAACCAATGGGCCGTTGCGAACGAGTACTCCGCCGTGACGGCGTCGGCGCTGACCGCCTATTGCGTCCGGCTCGATCGGGCCACTGCCGTTCTCAAGAAAGGACTCTGAAGCATGCGCGGCCGCTCGCTGCAATGCCTCGCCGCGGGGCTGGGTCTGTGGGTCTGTGCCTGTCTCGAGGGAGTTCACGCCACGGAGGTGGCGCCGATCCGGCACGTGTTCGTCCTGATGTTGGAGAACCAGAACGCCGCGGTGTCATTCTCGGGCCGGCCTCCCTCGCCGTATCTCGCGCAGACTTTGCCGGCACGCGGGGCGCTGTTGCCCAACTACTATGGCATTGGCCATGCCAGCCTGGACAACTACATCGCACTCATCAGCGGCCAGGCGCCGAATGAGAAAACGCAGCTCGACTGCCCGCTGTTTTCCGACTTCCTCCTGCAGCAGCCCGGGTTGGATGCTCATGGACAGTTGCTGGGCCTGGGCTGCGTCTACCCCAACACGGTGAAGACGTTACCGGATCAGCTGGAGGCGGCGGGACATACGTGGAAGGGTTACATGGAGGACATGGGCAAGGACCCGCGGCGGGAGCGCGCCACCTGCGGGCATCCGGCTATCGGCAAGCCGGACGAGACACTGATTGCGACCGCCAGGGACAAGTACGCGGCCAAACACAACCCGTTCGTCTACTTCCATACCATCATCGACGACCCGGCCCGTTGCGATACGCACGTCGTCAATCTCGATGCGTTGCCGAAGGATCTGCAGAGCGCGGCTACGACAGCTGACTACACCTTCATCACGCCGAATCTGTGCAACGACGGTCATGATCCGCTGTGCATTGATGGCGCTGCGGGAGGGTTCCAGGCGATCGACGCTTTTCTGCGCAAATGGGTGCCCCTCATCACCACATCGCCCGCATTCAAACGGGACGGCCTGCTCATCGTGACCTTTGACGAGTCGGAGGGTAACGGGCCCGAGGGGTCCACGGCGTGTTGTGGTGAGATGCCCCTGGCGAGCGCGCGGCGGCCCGCCGGCGTTCTCGGCCCGGGCGGTGGCAGGATCGGGGCGGTGCTGCTGTCACCGTTTATCAAGCCGGGGACGATCTCCACCGTGCCGTACAATCACTATTCGCTGCTACGGACAGTCGAGGATATTTTCGGACTCGGGCACCTCGGTTATGCCGCCGAGCCGGACCTGAAGTCGCTCGGCGCGGATGTGTTCACGCAGTCGGCGTACTAGCATCCGCCACCGGCGCGGGAGCCACCACGGCTGAGCGATTCACCGCCAGGCGTAACAGCGTGACCGCTACCGCGCAGACGAGTGTTGGAATGATCGCCAACCAGAACAGGTGTCCGAGGGGAATGCCCGCCGCCATCAGGGAGCCGGCTGCGAACGGACCCACTATGGCGCCGAATCTCCCCACGCCCAGCGCCCAGCCGACGCCGGTGGCGCGCGCGGCTGTTGGATATAACGTCGCGGACACGGCGTTGAGCGCGACCTGCCCGCCGTTGATGCCATTGCCGGTAATCAGAATCAGCACCACGAGCAGTGCCGGCGTAGTGATGTGTGTACCGAGAAACGCCAGGGCACCGGCAGTCAACGTGTAGCTGACGGCGAGCACCAGGAACGGTCCCCAGCGCTGCATGAGCCATGCGAGTCCGAAGCCGCCCACCACGCCGCCGATCTGGAACATGGCGGCGATCCGCAAGGCCTGTGGCAGCGGCAGGCCTCCCTGGTTCAGCAACGTCGATAGCCAGGTGGACATCAGATAGAGCAGGCCGAGGTTGAGAAAGAACACCAACCAGAGGAGCAGTGTCGCCGGCGCCAGTCGTGGCGTCAGCAGGTAGGCGACCGACAATTTTCCGGAGCTTTTTTCGGACAGCGTGTACTCGTTGCCGGGCGTGTAGCAATGGCTGGTGTTCAGCCGCTCGAGCAGGCGGCCAATCCGCTCCGGGTCGCGCCCGCGCGCGGTCATGAAGCGCAGTGACTCAGGCAAGGCAAACAAGGGGAGCCAGGCGAGGAGCGCGATGCATCCGCCCGTGACGAACAGCGCGTGCCAGCCGCCCAACTCCAGAATAGGCGGTGCTACCAGGCCTGACGTGGCGGATCCCAGGGAAATTCCGCAGGCGAGCAGCGCCACCAGCGCGGTCCGGCTTTTCGCCGGGGCATACTCGGCTCCGAGTGCCAGTGCGTTGGGAAGGCTCGCCCCAAGGCCGATACCGGTCAGAAGGCGCCACGCGAAGAGCTCGTTCGGTGTGCTGGCCGTAGATCCCAGCAGGGTAGAGATGCCAACGACCGCGAACGAAGTCAGCAAGACCGCGCGCCGCCCGACGTAGTCTCCGAGCGGACTCACGATGAGCGCGGATGCCGCGATTCCAATCACTGCCGCAGTGACGATCCAGCGTAGCTCTCCCGGATTCACGTGCCAGGCTGCCGCGATGCTGGGGGTGGCGGAGGCCATGACGGCCACGTCATAGCCGTCCAGGAATGCGGCCAGCCCGCAAAGAATCAGCACTCGCCAGTGCAGGGGACTGAGCCGGGATCCGTCCATGAGTTGTTCGATGTCGAATCGCATGCGCCGCCGTCCGCTAAGAGGGAATGCTGCACCGCAAGGGTGCGCTCAACGGGAAATTATTCACGATCCTAAGGCCCCCCGGCTTTAGTTCTTGACAATCAGGCCATTCGGCGGAGAATTAGTTGCCCAGGCAGTAGTCGTGCAGGCAGTAATTCTACATGAATCATGGCACAGCAGCGGAAGTCGTTCGTGTGACTCCGGATGGGATTCCCGAGGACGAGATGGTGGTCGGCCACCTCATTGGTCGCGCGCGATCGGCACTGCTCACCGGACTCGACGGCGAGCTCGAGCCATTCGGCGTGACGGGGGCGCAGTTTGCGGTTCTGAAGAATGTCGCGGATGGCGTTGCCGAGACTGCCGCCGACTTGTGCCGGACCATGCACTACGACACGGGATCGATGACTCGAATGCTCGACCGGCTCGAAGAGAAGGCCGTGCTGCGCCGTGAGCGTTGTACCCAGGATCGTCGCGTGGTGTACCTGCGGATTACCGACACGGGCAACGAGTTGTTGCCGCAATTGCGCGCTGCCGCGGTTCACGTGCTCTCGCGCCACCTGGCCGGATTCAGTCCCGAGGAAGTCGAGAAACTCAAACAATACCTGGTCCGGATGATCCACAACGGGCAACCGGTGAGTTCATGAAAACCTCCATTCCACTGTCCGTCGCGCTGGGCGCGATGTTATACGCCGTCCTGGCGGGGTGTGTCTCGCGCGGTGACTGGCATGCGACACCCGCGATTGCACCACAGAATCTCATCGCCAACCGCACGCTCGCCAACGCAACGGTCGTTGCCGAGGCATGGCCTACCGACGCCTGGTGGACCGGTTACGGTGATCCGCAGCTCGATGCGCTGATCGCCGAGTCTTTCGAGGGCAGTCCGTCTCTCGAGATCGCGCAGGCTCGTCTGCGCTCGGCTCAATCACAGGCGACCCGGGCGAAGGCGGCGCGCGAGCCCACCACGACGGTGGACGCCCAGGTGACCAAGCAACGTTTCCCCGAGAACGGCTTGTACCCGCCGCCATATGCGGGAAGCTTCGTGACCCAGGGGCAGCTCGCGCTGGACTTCAGCTACGAGATCGACTTCTGGGGCCGCAATCGCGAGGCGCTGGCCTCCGCACGCGCTACCGTGCAGGCCGCCGAAGCCGACAAAGCCGCTGCGCGGCTCGCGCTCGCCGTTGCCGTGGCAAGGGCTTATTTTCAACTCAACCTGTCGTATGCCTTTCTGGATGTCACGCAGTCCAATCTCGCGCAGCAGTTGTCCATTCTCGATCTGACCCGGCAACGGGTGGCCGCGGGGCTCGAGAACACTGCCCGCGTAAAACAGTCGGAAGGGCAGGTGGCCCTGGTCCGCGCCAGTGTTGACGCAACCCAGGCGAACATCGACACGTCACGTAACGCAATAGCCGCGCTCGTGGGTGTGGGTCCGGACCGCGGACTCGACCTGCAACGTCCGCGCCTCACCGCGCCTGCCAACATCGTGCTGCCGTCGACCTTGCCGGTGGACCTCCTCGGTCGGCGCCCTGATGTGACCGCCGCCCGGTGGCGTGTTGAAGCGGCAGCGCGCGGCGTGGCGGCCAGCGAGGCAGCCTTCTATCCAAACGTGAACCTCGTCGCTTTCGCCGGCCTACAGGCCGTGGGCCTGTCGAAACTCTTCGACGCGAATGACGCCGTCGTCGGCGGTGGTCCCGCGTTCAGCCTGCCGGTATTCAATCGCGGCGAGTTGCGCGGTGCCCTGGAGGCCCAGCAGGCGCAATACGATCTCTCCGTCGGGCAGTACAACCAGAGTCTGATCGACGCCATCCATGATGTGGCGGATGTCATGACGAACTGGGCGGCGATCGACAAGGTGACCGCGGACGCCCGGGTCGCACTCGAGGCAGCGCAAAACTCCTACGATCTCACGCGTGAGCGCTACAGCGCAGGCCTCGATAATTACCTCAGCGTGCTGTCGGCCGAGAACCAGGTGTTTCTGGCGCAGGCATTGATCGCGGAAGTTCAGTCGCGCCGTCTCACGACCAGTACTGATCTCATCCGAGCGTTGGGTGGCGGTTACAAGAGCACGAACTAGTATGGACGCAAGTGTCGCTTCTTCCTCACCGGCGCAGGTGATGCAGCGCCGCCGTACCCGTTGGCTACTCATCGCGGTGGCGGGATTCGTGATCGTCGGCGTCGGCGCGACGGCCTACTGGTGGCTGTACGCCCGCAATTACGAGGACACCGACGATTCGTACGTCGCCGGCGACATGGTCAACGTCAGCTCGCAGATCAGTGGCACGGTCGTGTCCATTGACGCGGACGAGACCGACTATGTTCAGGTGGGACAAGAGCTCGTGAGGCTCGACGATACGGACGCGCGCATTGCCCTGCAGGAGGCGGAGGATCAACTCGCCAAGGCGGTCAGGCAGGTCCACACCGTGTTTACCAGCCGCGACGAGTTGAGCGCGGTTCTCGCCCAGAGACGCGCCGACCTCAATCGGGCGCGATCGGACCTCGATCGGCGCGAGAGCCTCGGCAAGTCGGGTGCGGTTTCCGCCGAGGAAATTTCGCACGCCCAGGAAGCCGTGAACGAGGCTCAACAGGCGTTGATTGCGGCGGAGAAGAATCTAGCGGGTGGCACGGCGCTGCTCGGCAGGACCGGGGTATCCGATAACCCCGATGTGCAGACTGCCGCGACCGCAGTGGAGCGTGCCTGGCTGGCGTTGCGACGGACGAGCATTCACGCGCCGGTTTCCGGTTATATCGCCAAACGACCCGCGCAGCTCGGCGAGCGCACGGTCTCGGGCAACCCCTTGCTGTCGATCGTGCCGCTCGAGCGCATGCGCGTCGAAGCCAACTTCAAGGAGGTTCAGCTCACTCGCATGCGGATCGGACAGCCGGTGAAAATCGTAGCCGACCTCTACGGCGGCCACGTCGAGTATCGGGGCACCATCGCCGGCCTCGGTCTAGGTACCGGCGCGGCGTTCGCGCTGTTGCCAGCGCAAAATGCCACCGGCAATTGGATCAAGGTCGTACAGCGCGTGCCGGTGCGCATCGCCCTCGACCCCCAGCAGGTCGCCGCGCATCCGTTACGCATCGGCCTGTCGACACACGCGATCGTGGACGTGCGCGACGCTTCGGGTTCGCAACTCGCGCAGGCGCCCCGCAAGGAGCCGGTACTAAACACGGACATCTACGCCATCGACATGAGTGAGATCGGCGCGCGCATCGCGCAGATCGTCGCGGATAACGCTCCGGCGGAGGCCGAGCCGGGCGCGCCCAAAGTCGGTCATGCCGGGCCCAAGGTCTCCCCGGTCGCTACGCGCCTGACTTCCAACGGCAGCCGGTGAACAGTCTCGTCGGCTGACCAAGACAACACGAAGTTGGTTCTGTCAGCGGCCGCGGGGGAGGTCAGGTTGGGTGGACGGGCGGCGCCCTGGGTGAGGCGCCCCCGGCTACGCGCCCCCATCCAGCTTCATATAGCCCAGGGGCAGGGCAGTCGTGTACTTGATGGTCTCGAGCGCGAAACTCGCGCTCACATCGAGAAATTCCACCGCCGAGATGAGCCGCTTGTAGACGACGTCATACGCATCGATGTCGGGGACTACGATGCGCATGAGGTAATCGACGTCGCCGCTCATCCGGTGGATCTCGGTGACCTCCGGGATGTCGTGCACGGCACCCACGAATTTATCGAACCACGCCTGGTTGTGTTTCGCCGTCTTCAGCATCACGAACACGGTGGTGCCGACGTTCAGTGTGCGCGCATCGAGCAGGGCGACGGTCCGCTTGATGACGCCTTCCTCCTGCAGCTTCTTGATTCGCCGCCAGCAGGGCGCCTTGGAGAGGCCAACGCGATCCGCGACATCCGCCGCCGTGAGCTCGCCGTTCTGCTGCAGCAGCTCCAAAATCTTGCGATCAAGCTTATCCATGGAACGGTGTTCTCCCGGCACGGCCTCAGACGCAACATTGTTGCGCAAGGGCGGCCTTTTTGCCATACCTTCGCAACCGGGTAGCTCACCCATGGGGCTAGGATGTTCAGCATGAGCTTCCACCGACTGTTCACCGAGCATCCCGAATCCGTAGGCGAGAGCTACGGGGAGCACTTGGGGCGCGCGTGGTGGTTCGGTGGACGCATGGTGATGGCCGGCCTGGCCTGCATGCTGCACGCCCTGCTGCCATTCCTCTTTGTCCACACCGGCAGCGAGGCGATCGACGAGCTCCACGCCCGTATGCAAGCCACCCGACGCCGGGCAGCGGCGTCAAAACCGCCTGTGGGCGCCTCTCAGCTGGCGTCCGCCGGCGAGTGAATCACGTAGCCGCCTGACTTATCGTCGCGCTCCAGCCCGATGAGGCGGCGCTTCGCGGCTTCTTCCAGCAAGGTATTGAAGGAGCGGAAGCCGTAGTAGCTTTCGTTGAACCCGGGGCTGCGCCGCTTCAGGGTCTGCTTCACCATCGAGCCCCAGATCTTGTCCTCCGCACCGCGCTCGGCGAGCAGAGCGTCAATGGTGGCCATGACGAGATCGAAAGCCTCCTGCTTCTTGTCCTCGTCCTTCGACTCTTCCTTGCTGTCGCTGGCGGCGTGGGCCGGCTGTGCGGCCGCGGCGGCTTGCGCCGAGGCGCGTTTGCGGGGGGTGCGCCGTGTTTTCATCTGCTCGCGGACGAGGTCGTCGTAGTAGATGAATTCGTCGCAATTGGCGATCAGCAGATCGGAGGTCGAATTCTTCACACCGACGCCGATGACTCCCTTGTTGTTCTCGCGCAGCTTGCTGACGAGTGGAGAGAAATCCGATTCGCCGCTGATGACGACGAATGTGTCGACGTGCGGTTTTGTATAACAGAGATCCAGAGCGTCGACGACCATGCGGATGTCGGCCGAATTCTTACCGGACTGCTTCACGTGGGGGATCTCGATGAGCTCGAAACCCGCGTGGTGCATGCCGGCCTTGAATTCCTTGTAGCGCTCCCAGTCGCAGTAGGCCTTCTTTACGACTATGGAACCCTTGAGTAGCAGTCGCTCGAGTACCCGGGTGATGTCGAATTGCGCGTAGCGTGCATCGCGCACGCCCAGGGCGATGTTCTCGAAGTCGCAGAACAGCGCGAGGTTGGTGGTCTCGGCCCCCGAGGGCATGGGTTTGCTCCGCAGCTTCGGCGGTTGCCGAAGCTGCGGAGTCTGACAGGAGTGCGTCGGCGTGGGGTGGAGTTTTAAGGCTCGGTGTCCTGCGGTCCGGAGGTGCCGCCCGGCGGGGTTTCGTCGGTCTCCTGCGAGGTTGCCTCGGTCTCGGGCTGTGCGGGCTTGCCCGGAAACGCCGAGCTTTCGATGTTCTCGATGAGCCGCTGCGCCCGGCGCGCATCGCAGATCTTCCTGAGCATGAGCACCTTCAGCGCCGAGCCCAGGTGCTCTGTCAGGGCGCTCATGATGACCGTCATGTCATAGCGCCGGCCGAGTTTCTCCAGCAGCTTGTTGATGTCCTCGACACACGCCAGCAGGTTTTCGTCGAAGGTGCCACGTCCCGCCGCGCTAGAATTTCCCGTCATACATCGACCTCTTCTTGGTTGTGGGTCTCGCTGTCGCGAGTCTGCAGGGGTGGATTTGTAGGATATGACCCGTGGACCAAATGCCACAAGGACGTGAATCATCTTCGGCACGCGCGAGCGATTCCGGCTGCGATATGCGTGTAGAACAGATTTCGACAGTATTCGGACAAGTGTTGCGTGAGCAGCGCATTTCGCGTGATCTCTCGCAAGAGCAGCTCGCGCTGGCCGCCGATGTCGATCGGACATTCGTCAGCCAGATGGAGCGCGGCATCCGCCAACCCACCATCACCACGCTCATGAAGCTCGCCGGCGCCCTGGGAATCCAACCGTCCACGCTCGTCATCCGAATGGAAAAACTGATGCGCTGAGTGTGCGATAGGCGCACCGCATCATTCCATCCTGCTGCGCCGCAAAGACTGGAAGTCCACCTGCGCGCCCCGGGCTAGGCGCCCCCGCCTACGCGGCCCGGGCTAGGCGCCCCCTCAATTCTCCCGAAGAGTGACCTCGATCACGTTCTGCTAGTGCGCTGCCGCGGGCTTCTGCCGAAACAGCTCAAAGCATGCGCAAAAAAATACTATGGGCTGCCTGCCTGGCCGCAATGGTGCTGATTGTCGGGGTGTTCTATGCGGCCCGAACCGTACTGAGCCACAGCTTCGCCAGTATCGAGGCCGATGAGGCCCGGCAGAGCAGCGAGCGGGTCCGGCAGGCGTTGCAGGCGGATCTGCACCAGCTCGATGTGGCAGTCGAGGACTATGCCCTTTGGGACGATTTCTACGACTTCGTGAAGTCCGGCGCACGAGAGCATATCGATCATTACTTCTCACGGCGGGGCCTGGACAACATTCACGTGGATGTCGTGTGGGTAGTCGACGATCAGGGCCGAACGCTCTTGCAGCTCGACACCGACGCCCCGGCCGGAGGGCTGACACAACTCAGCCCGGCTACGTTGGCGAGCCTGCGGAGTTATACCTCGCTGCTGCGGGCAACGCCGGATACCTTGAAACGGCCCGCGCAATTGGTGCGCATGCCGCTGGGCGCCATGGCTGTCGCGGTCCGCCCAATCAACCGCGATCTGCGGCCGGCCGCGAGCGCCGGCACCTTGGTGTTTGGACGTTATTTCCGCACCGGCCTCATTGAACGCCTGGAGCAGACCAGTCAGTCCCCGGTGCGGGCCACCTTGCTGGATGAGCGAGGCAGGCCGTTACTGAGCGTGCCCCCGGCAGTCGGCGAGTGGCTCGCCTCGGTCGGATCCGGCCCGGACCTGCTCATCCAGACGGGCGATCCCGCGACTTTGCGCACTCACGCCCTGCTCCGTGACGTCGAGGGCCGGCCGCTGGTCGTACTCTCCACAACCGTCGCGCGCGCGGCGCTCCAGATCGGCAAGCGGACCATCACCTGGGTGGTGGCGGCACTGCTGTGCGGTTTTGCCCTGGTGGTCGCGCTGTTGGTCTCATTGCTCAACAGGAGCTGGCGCAGTCGCGCGGCCGCCCAACGGCAGTGGCTCGATCACCAGCGCAAGATGTCGCGGCTCGCGCGTCGTGATGCGCTCACCGGTCTGCCTAACAGGCTGCACCTGCAGAGACTGCTGCCGCGCCTGTTGGCACGAGCCGCCCGCGACGGCTCACGCCTCGCGCTGTTGAATCTGGATCTCGATCACTTCAAAAACGTCAATGACTCGCTCGGTCATGGCAGCGGCGACCGGTTGCTGGCGGCCGTCGCGCAGCGTCTGCGCTCAGTGGTTGCGGCTCACGACATCGTGGTGCGGATGGGCGGTGACGAGTTCGTCATCGTGGCGACCCTGCTGCCCGATGCAGTAATCGTTGACTCGATCGCGGAGCGCGTCCGCAGTGCCATCGCGGTGCCGCTCGACATCGATGGCGTTACTTTATCGGTGGTGCCGAGCATCGGGATCAGTGTCTATCCCGAGGATGGTACCGATCCCGAGCAACTGCTCAAACACGCGGACATTGCGCTCTACACGGCGAAGGACCGGGGTCGCGGTAATCATCAGTTCTACACACCGGAGATGAACGCGCGCCTGCGCGAGCGACTCGGACTCGAGCGCGCCCTGCGGCAGGCGCTCGACAACAACGAACTGTTTGTCGAGTACCAGCCGTGCGTCGACCTGCAGACGTTGCGGACGGTGAGTCTCGAAGCGCTCATCCGCTGGCGCACCGATGACGGCACCTACATTCCGCCGTCGCGTTTCATCCCGATCGCGGAGCAGAGCAACCTCATCGTGGAGATCGGCGCTTATGTCCTCAGGCGAGTATGTTTGCAACTGAGCGAGTGGCAGCGTGAGCGCCTGCCGCTCGTGCCCGTGTCGGTCAATATCTCGGTGCGCCAGTTCGAGACGACCCCCCTGGCGAGTGTCGTTTCGGGACTGGCACAGGAACTCGGCATCGACGCGAGCCTGCTGCATTTCGAGATTACCGAAAGCGCCGCCATGCAGAATTCGCAGCAACAGCTGGGCTCGCTCCAGGCGCTGCGTAACCTCGGCTCGCGGATCCTGATCGACGACTTCGGTACCGGGTATTCGAGCCTCAGCTATCTCAAGCACTTGCCCATCGATACGCTGAAGATCGACCGCGCGTTCGTGCGCGATATGGCTTCTGACGCCAACGACGCGGCGATCGTGCGTGCCATTGTCGGAGTGGCCAAGAGCCTTGGCCTCATGCTCGTGGCGGAAGGCATCGAGTCCGCGGAGCAGCTCGATTGTCTGCGCCGGCTGGGGTGCGAGTGCGGGCAGGGGTTTTTCTTCAGTCCGTCGGTATCCGCCGAGGATTGCCGCAATATGCTGTGGCAGTTGCGCGGCCCGCGCGCGTCGTTGGAGGCGCCCAAACTGCGTCTGTTGAACCCAGTGAACTAAAGTCCCATGCCGTGAGATAATGGCTCATGGCTGCAAAAACAAAAACCACGGTGTCTCGCGAGGACGCCGAGGACGCTGTGCGCACCCTGCTGCGCTGGGCCGGGGACGATCCAGATCGCGAAGGGTTGCTCGAGACGCCCAAGCGGGTGGTCAATGCCTATAGCGACTGGTTCTCGGGATATGAGATCGATCCCGCCGACTATCTGCGACGCACGTTCGAGGAGGTCGGCGGCTACGACGAGATGGTAGTGCTACGCGATATCTCGTTCGAGTCGCACTGTGAGCACCACATGGCACCCATCATCGGTCGGGTGCACGTAGGCTACCTGCCAACCAACAAAGTCGTCGGCATCAGCAAGCTCGCGCGGGTCGTGGACGGTTATGCGCGTCGTTTCCAGGTGCAGGAGAAGTTGACTGCGCAGATCGCCAACTGCATCACCGAGGTACTGAAACCGCGCGGCGCCGGCGTTGTCATCGACGCCGTTCACCAGTGTATGACCACCCGTGGAGTGCATAAGCGCGGCGTGTCGATGATTACGAGCCGGATGACGGGAAGTTTTCGCGAGGATGCACGCACGCGCTCGGAGTTCCTCCAGTTCATCGGCATTCACAGCGTCAGGCAGCAGTCAGGGCCCTAGCCGCAGGTCACTGGTAGGTCACCTGCTCCCGCTCGTAAGCCATGTCCGAATACACATAGAGGTAGGCTTGGGACCGCGGGCCTCATGTCTCCTATGTCATACAGCTGTCAGCGGCTGCGCGGCTCGGTTTTCTTGAAGTCCGCCGGCACTTCGAACAGGTCGGCGCTCACGCCCGCAGTCGAGATCGACACCAACTCCGAGTTCATGGTGATCAGCGGCACCAGGCCGTCGGGCAAGGCGGGCGCGGCCGCGGGAGTTGCCGGGTCGGTGCTGGCCGGCGCGGCCGGCGCGTCATCCTTCTTGCGATGAAAGATCGAGCCGAGCTTGCCGGCCATCTGGCCGGCGAGACCGCCGGGCGTAGTGGGTGTGCTGGCGGCGCTGTTGTCGGAGTTCTGTGACGGCGGCGGCTGTTGCGCGTTCTTGCATTGCTCGCCGCCGAAGGCGAATGCGAACGTCGTTCTGACCGGGTAGCCCTTGAGATCCTTGGTTTTGGCGCTGATCTGGCTCCAGATGCCCTGGTAACGGCCAAACATCGCCTGGGCGCGCTGGTTGATGTCCCCGCCGCCCCCATACCCACCGTGACCGGATGTCAGGTCCAGGCCCAACTTCTGGGCGTAGGCGCGGTGAAACTTCTCCGCCTCGGTGTTGGCGCTGAGTGACGGAGCGAGCCATTCGTCCAGGGACAGCGCCACTTCGCAGATCGCACCCGTCTCCTTGTCCTTGCAAGGCTGGGAGGCGGTGATGGTGAGCCGCTCGGCCTCGTAGCCGGCGTAGGTGGCCTTTTCGCCCGAGCGACGCACGTCGACTTTCGGATCGAGCCATTCACACTTCGAGTCGTCCATGGGCTTCTGGCCTTCCTGGGGCCCCGGGTCCTTGCTGTCCTTTTCCTGGGCCTTGTCGAGGGCTTGCTGGAGGCGCGCGCGCAGCTCCTCGAATGTCTGCTCGGTGTATTGTTTTTTGTTCAGATCCAGGCGGTCGATCTTGTCCGCATCGAGTCGGACGATTTCCGCGGTGGGCCCGACCGCGCCATGCGCCAGCATGCGGACGAGCCGCGATTGAAGTTGTATGTCACTGTCGGTGCGCAGGCGTTCGCCCGAAATCGTGGTCTTCGTCGTTCCGGACATGTTGCCGGCGCTCATGATGCCGACACCCGTGACCGCGACCCGGTTCTCGACGGTAACATCCGCGGACGCCACGCTCGTGGCCAAGATTAATGTGGCGGCGCCGCACAGTATTCTGGACATGGAGAATCCCCCTGTTCAATGTTTGTAAGACATCGTAACAGAGGAAGAGCGGCGCGCCGACACACCGCTGCACGCCGCCGGCGCCGCTGCCGCGCGGGACTTCGGTCCTCTACGCGGTCAAAGCGGCGCTGCCCGAGCGCGAGGTGCGCTTGCGGTCGGTTTCCTTCAGGAAGCGCTTGCGGATCCGGATCGACACCGGCGTGACTTCCACGAGTTCGTCGTCCGCGATGAACTCGACCGCGTACTCGAGCGTGAGCTGGATCGGCGGTGTCAGAAGGATGGCGTCATCCTTGCCCGCGGCCCGGATGTTGGTCAGCTTCTTGGTCTTGATAGGGTTCACCACGAGATCGTTCTCGCGGCTGTGAATGCCGATGATCATGCCCTCGTAGACCTTCTCGCCGTGGCTCACGAACATTCGCCCGCGCTCCTGCAGGTTGAATATCGAGTACGCCACGGCCTCACCCTGCTCGTTGCTGATGAGCACGCCGTTGTGACGGTCGGGAATTTCGCCTTTCACCGGCGCGAAGCCGTCGAAAATGTGGCTCATGAGGCCGGTGCCACGGGTGAGGGTCATGAACTCGCCCTGGAATCCGATCAGTCCGCGGGCGGGCACGCGATATTCGAGGCGCGCGCGGCCGTTACCGATCGCCATGTCGCTGAGCTCTGCGCGGCGCGTGCCGAGGGCTTCCATGACGGCGCCCTGGTTCCCTTCGTCGATGTCGACCGTGAGGGCTTCGTATGGCTCATGAACTTCGCCGTCGACGATCTTCGTCAGCACCTGTGGCCGGGAGACGGCCAACTCGTAGCCCTCGCGACGCATGTTCTCGATGAGGATCGTGAGATGCAACTCGCCACGGCCGGAGACGCGCATGACGTCGGGCTCTTCGGTATCGTCCACGCGCAGCGCCACGTTGCTCTGCAGTTCGCGCAGCAGGCGCTCACGAATCTGGCGGCTGGTGACGTACTTGCCCTCGCGGCCCGCGAGGGGTGAGGTGTTCACCTGGAAGTTCATGGCGAGCGTCGGCTCATCGACGCGGATCGGCGGCAGACCTTCGGCCGCTTCCGGATCGCAGACCGTTATGCCGATGTTGACGTCCTCGATGCCGGTGATCGCGACGATGTCTCCGGCAGAGGCTTCCTCCACCGGGACGCGAGCCAGGCCGGTGAAGGTCAGAACCTGTTGGACCTTGGCGAGTCCACGATCTTCGGCGCCGAAGCGCAGGGCGACCTGCTGTCCCGGACGGACCGAGCCGCGACGGATACGGCCGATGCCGATACGGCCGACGTAAGAGTTGTAGTCGAGGGTGGAAATCTGGAACTGCAGGGGCTTGTCGACCTGCGCGTCCGGCGGCGGGACGTACGCCAACACGGCTTCGAACAGCGCCGACATGTCCGGGCGACGCTCCGTATGGTCCGTGCTCGCCCAGCCTTGCAGGGCCGATGCGTAGATCACAGGGAAGTCGAGCTGCGCATCGGTGGCCCCGAGCTTGTCGAACAGCTCGAAGGTCTGGTCGATGACCCAACCCGGACGGGCTCCCGGGCGATCGATCTTGTTCACGACCACGATGGCCTTCAGGCCCAGCGCCAGCGCCTTGCGCGTAACGAAACGCGTCTGCGGCATCGGTCCCTCGACGGCATCGACGAGCAGCAACACGCCGTCCACCATCGACAGCACACGCTCGACCTCACCGCCGAAATCGGCGTGGCCGGGGGTGTCGACGATATTGATACGCGTGCCGCCGTACTCGATGGCGCAGTTCTTCGCCAGAATGGTGATGCCGCGCTCTTTCTCGATGTCGTTCGAGTCCATGATCCGCTCGCCCATTTTTTCATGGGCGGCGAATGTGCCGGACTGCTTCAGCAGGCAGTCGACCAGGGTGGTCTTGCCATGGTCGACGTGCGCGATAATGGCGATGTTGCGGATCGGGCGGTTCATAAATTTACTTGGGAGCCTGAAAGGTGGGTCTTATCGGCGCGCAGCGCCGCAAGATGTAGCGGGTCGCTTCGACCCGCAGGACAGTGCGCGTAGCGCAAAACAACCATGCAAAAAAGATGCGCAGGGTACAAGATCCACCCCTGGGCTGCCGCACTTTCGGGGCGATGCAAGTCACTGATTTCGCTAAAAATCGGCGCTGGTATGCGGTGCGCGGATGCACCACTTGAGGGCGCGGGAGCAGGACTTCAAGGGCGGGCGGCGGCTTGGCGGGGATGGGAAGTCCAGGGTAGGGGGTTTATGTGTCGGCTCTATGATCCGAGGCGGGGTGAGGCAGGCCTATGCGCAGGGCAGCAGTCGCCATACGCACTTCGATAAAGAACGCCACGAAGGCACCTGTCAGAAGGAGCATCGCTCCGACAAACAGCAGCGCTATGGTGAGCGCGAGGCCTGCCTCGAAGAACGCGTTCGCGAATAGAGTAACCACGACGAGCGCCACCATCACCGCGGAGATCACGCTGAGCGAGATCGCCGTATTCAGATAACGTGCGCGGCGAGCCAGGATCTCGAGGTCGTAGAGCAGGTGCTCGGGATCGCCTGTGTGATTTTCCAGCTTGGCTTCTATCGATCGAGCGCGATCCACCGCACGCGCCAGCCTGTTCGTCAACACCCCGAGTGTCGCCGCGACGCCGGATAGCAAGAAGACAGGCGCCACGGACGTCTGGATCAGGTGAGCAATGTCCATACTTTGGAGCATCTCGCTATCATGCCATCTCTATGCGCACTGTTTCGAGACGTCCCGACGATAGTTTGCTCCTCGAGACCTGCCACGCGCGCTCGGTCGAGTTGCTGCGGAGGAACCTTTCACCCGGCGGAATTCTGGCAGCCACCGCAGGTCAGCGCGCCGATCTGCGCGGGTACACCGCGATCTTCGGGCGCGATGCGGCGGTGTGCGCACTCGGGATGGCGGTGTCCGGCGACAAGCTCCTGGAAAACGCGGCCGCCACCGGGCTGCACACATTGGCCGAGCACCAGGCACCCAATGGCCAGATTCCCAAGTTCGTCGACCTGCAGCGCAGCGAGGCAGACTTCTGGTATCTCGGGTGTATCGATTCGACGCTCTGGTGGCTGATCGCGTTGGCTTTTCTGGACTCGCGCGCCAGCGGTGACGCCCTGCGCCGGCGTTACCGCAAGCGCATCGAGCTTGCCGTGCAATGGCTGCTCGCGCAGGAGCACCAACGATTTTTTCTCCTGCAGCAGAACGAGGCCAGCGACTGGGCTGACATCATGCCGCGGTCGGGGTTTGTCCTCTATACCAACGCACTCTGGTATCTCGTCAAGCGGCTCTTTGGCGTGCCCCACATCGAAGCAACCTACGAGAACTTCAACGGATTATTTCACCCGTTCTCCGCGAAGCTGGCCGAGTATCGGCGCGCGCGCCTGCTGAATGAATACGTGTTGAAAAAGGGACGCGACCGGGACTTGTATCTGAGCTTCGTCAATTTCTCGTTCTGGGGCGATGAAGGCGATGTGTTTGGAAACGTGCTGGCGGTGTTGATGGGGCTGGCCGATGAACGCGCAACGCGTAGAACCTTGGATGCGCTCGCCCGGGATCGCGTGGGCGACCCGTATCCCGTCCGGGCCGTGACTCATCCGATCAGACACAAGAGCTCGCTGTGGCGGCCCTACATGGCGCGGCATCGCCAGAACCAGGTCTGGCAATACCATAACGGTGGCATTTGGCCGATGGTCGGCGGCTTCTGGGTTGCGGCCCTCGCG